>JBHWTG010000204.1:0-22631 GCA_043427735.1 Tsuneonella sp.
CGTGCCCGCGGCGGCGAGCGCGCTCGGCGAGATGCAGTCGGGCGTCACCGCGCTGCTCCCGGCGCAGGCGACCGAGCGGCTGGTCTACACCTGCCGGGCGAAGCGGCGCTAGCGCGCCTCCCTGCTCCCGGTTGCATCGCCGCAATCGCGGTGATAGGGGCGCGCCAGCCTTGCCCGGGCAGCCCTTGCGCAGCCCTTTCCAAGGCAGGCCCAAACCGATCTCCCTTCGGCTCCAAGAGGACCATCGCGCGTGGATATTTCCGCCGGTATTAAGGCTAGCCTCGCAGGGCGCTACGCCTCGGCGCTGTTCGAACTCGCCAGCGAAGCCGGTACCGTCACCGCGGTCGAATCCGATCTCGACACGATCGACGCCGCGCTCGCCGAATCGGCCGAGTTGCGCGCGCTGACCGCCAATCCACTGATCGGACGCAAGGTTCAGGCTTCCGCGATGGACGCGGTCGCCGCTTTCCTCGGAACTTCGGAGCTGATGAAGCGGTTCATCGGCACGCTCGCGCACAACGGCCGGCTGTCGCGCCTGCCCGAGATCATCCGCGCCTTCCGCACCATCGCCGCCGCCCAGCGGGGCGAAGTCACCGCCGAGGTTGCGAGCGCTCATGCCCTGACCGATGGGCAGATCGAGCAGCTCAAGCAACGGCTTACCGCGCGCGAAGGGCGCACCGTGAAGCTGGCGACGCGGGTCGATCCCGAGCTGCTCGGCGGCCTCGTCGTGACCATCGGTTCCAAGCGGATCGACGGTTCGATCCGCACCCGTCTCAACTCGCTTGCACAGGCAATGAAGGGTTGACGGCGACACATCGCCGTCACGTGAAAGGCTGAACATGGAAATCCGCGCCGCAGAAATCTCCAAGGTCATCAAGGATCAGATCGCCAATTTCGGCAGCGAGGCGGAAGTCTCGGAAGTCGGCTCGGTGCTCTCGGTCGGCGACGGCATCGCCCGCATCCACGGCCTCGACAAAGTCCAGGCGGGCGAGATGGTCGAGTTCGCCAACGGCGTGCAGGGCATGGCGCTCAACCTCGAGGCCGACAACGTCGGCGTGGTGATCTTCGGCTCGGACGCCGAGATCAAGGAAGGCGACAGCGTCAAGCGCACCGGCACGATCGTCGACGTGCCGGTCGGCAAGGGGCTGCTCGGCCGGGTGGTCGACGCGCTCGGCAACCCGATCGACGGCAAGGGCCCGATCGTCTCCGACGAGCGGCGCCGGGTCGAGGTCAAGGCGCCCGGCATCATCCCGCGCCAGTCGGTCAACGAGCCGGTGCAGACCGGCCTCAAGGCGATCGACGCGCTGGTGCCGATCGGCCGCGGCCAGCGCGAGCTGATCATCGGGGACCGCCAGACCGGCAAGTCGGCGGTGGCGATCGACACGTTCATCAACCAGAAGCAGCTCAACGCCGGCGACGACGAGTCGAAGAAGCTGTATTGCATCTACGTGGCGATCGGCCAGAAGCGCTCGACCGTCGCGCAGCTCGTGCGCACGCTCGAGGAAAACGGCGCGATGGAATATTCCATCATCGTCGCCGCGACCGCGTCCGAACCCGCGCCGCTGCAGTACCTCGCGCCCTACACCGGGTGCACGATGGGCGAATTTTTCCGCGACAACGGCATGCATGCCGTGATCGTGTACGACGACCTTTCGAAGCAGGCGGTCGCCTATCGCCAGATGAGCCTGCTGCTGCGCCGCCCGCCGGGCCGCGAGGCCTACCCGGGCGACGTGTTCTATCTGCACTCCCGCTTGCTCGAGCGCGCGGCCAAGATGAACGACGCCAACGGCGGCGGCAGCCTCACCGCGCTGCCGATCATCGAAACCCAGGCGGGCGACGTGTCGGCCTATATCCCGACCAACGTGATCTCGATCACCGACGGGCAGATCTTCCTCGAAACCACGCTGTTCTTCCAGGGCATCCGCCCGGCGATCAACGTCGGCCTGTCGGTCAGCCGTGTCGGCGGCGCCGCGCAGACCAAGGCGATGAAGAAGGTGTCGGGCTCGATCAAGCTGGAGCTGGCGCAGTACCGCGAGATGGCGGCGTTCGCGCAGTTCGGTTCGGACCTCGACGCTTCGACGCAGAAGCTGCTCAACCGCGGCGCGCGGCTGACCGAGCTGCTCAAGCAGCCGCAGTTCTCGCCGCTGCCGTTCGAGGAGCAGACGGTATCGATCTTCGCCGGCACCAACGGCTATCTCGACGCCGTGCCGGTCGATCGGGTGACCGATTACGAGGCGCAGATGCTCGCCTTCATGCGCAGCGAGCACGCCGACGTGCTCGCCGAGATCCGCGACAGCCGCGCGTTCGAAGATGCGACCAAGGCCAAGGTCGTCGAAGCGCTGGGCGCGTTCGCCAAGCAGTACGCGTAAGAAATAGCCCTCTCCCCTGAATGGGAGAGGGTTGGGAGAGGGGAACGCCCCGCTCCTTCGATGCAACCACGGTGGCGGCGACGGCCCCCACTCCCCGACCCTCTCCCCTGAAGGGGAGAGGGAGATTTAGAGGACGAGAGTGGCTTCACTCAAGGAACTCAAAGGTCGGATCAACTCGGTCAAGTCGACCCAGAAGATCACCAAGGCCAAGCAGATGGTCGCCGCCGCCAAGCTGCGCAAGGCGCAGGCGGCGGCCGAGGCCGCGCGCCCGTATGCCCAACGGCTGGGCGGGGTGATGGCCAGCCTGGCCAGCAAGGTGACGGGCGACAACGCGCCCAGGCTGTTCGCGGGGACCGGCAAGGACCAGCGCCACCTGCTTGTCGTCGCCAACAGCGACAAGGGCCTGGCGGGCGCATTCAACTCGAACATCGTGCGCGCCGCCCTCACCCACGCCCGCGAGCTGCGGGCCGAGGGCAAGGATGTCGATTTCTACCTGGTCGGGCGCAAGGGGCGCGCGCCGATCCGCCGCGCGCATCCCAGCAACATCGCCCAGATGTTCGACACCACCGACGTACGCGAGCCGGGCTATGCCGAGGCCGAGCGGATCGTCGCCGAGCTGATGGAGATGTACGAGGCGGGCCGCTTCGACGTCGCGCACCTGTTCTTCTCGAAGTTCAAGAGTGCGCTGACGCAGGAGCCGACCCGGCTGCAGATCATCCCGGTGCCCCGGTCCGAGGCGACCACACCCGGCGGCGCGCCTGCCCAGGCCGCATCGGCCGCGGTCGAGTACGAGCCCGACGAGGAGGAAATCCTCGCCGAGTTGCTGCCCCGCTACCTCAAGACCCAGGTGTTCGGCGCGCTGCTCGAGAACCAGGCGTCCGAACAGGGCGCCTCGATGACGGCCATGGACAATGCCACGCGCAACGCGGGCGAGCTGATCAACAAGCTGACCATCCAGTACAACCGCAGCCGCCAGGCCGCGATCACCACCGAGCTCATCGAAATCATCGCCGGCGCCGAAGCGCTGTAACCAGTCAGGAATGCCCACCCCGTGAAAAAGTTCGTTCTCTTCGCCGCTGTCGTCACGCTCGCCGCTTGCGATCAATCCCCGACCGCCGCGCCCGAACCCGCCGCCACGCCGGCCGCCGCGACGACTCCGGCCGGGCCCGCCCTCCCCTCGCCCACGCAAGACGTGTTCGCCGCCGTGTTCGCGGAGACCTGTCCGGCGGCCGAGAAGGTCGCCACCTCGGTCTGCAAACGCGCCGGGATGGGTTCGGAAGACGTCCTGTGCGAGTTCGGCGTCGGCGAGGACACCGCCCTGCGTCACAAGGCCACGCTGAACGCGGGCGAAGGCGAGTGGCAGCTAGCCGATGCCGAAGCCGTCTGCGCCGAGCACGATTCCCACCACGCCGCTTCCTGAGCCAATAGGACACCAGATCAATGGCCACCGCCCCCGTTCTCGATCAGACCGCCCCTAACCAGTCGTCCGATGGCACCATCGCCCAGGTGATCGGCGCGGTTGTCGACGTCGCCTTCGAAGGCGAGTTGCCGGCGATCCTGACCGCGCTGGAAACCGACAACAACGGCAACCGGCTCGTGCTCGAGGTCGCCCAGCACCTCGGCGAAAGCACCGTGCGGACGATCGCCATGGACAGCACCGACGGCCTCACCCGCGGCCAGACCGTGACCAACACCGGCGCGCAGATCTCGGTCCCTGTCGGCCCGGCGACCCTCGGCCGCATCCTCAATGTGATCGGCGAGCCGATCGACGAGCGCGGCCCGGTCAACGCCGAAAAGCGCGCCCCGATCCATGCCGAGGCGCCGCTGTTCGTCGACCAGTCGACCGAGGCGAGCATCCTCGTCACCGGCATCAAGGTCATCGACCTGCTCGCGCCCTACGCGCGCGGCGGCAAGATCGGCCTGTTCGGCGGCGCCGGCGTCGGCAAGACGGTGCTCATCCAGGAGCTCATCAACAACATCGCCAAGGGCCACGGCGGCGTCAGCGTGTTCGCCGGCGTGGGCGAGCGCACCCGCGAGGGCAACGACCTCTACCACGAGTTTCTTGACGCGGGCGTCATCGCCAAGGACGCCGAGGGCAACGCCACCAGCGAAGGCTCGAAGGTGGCGCTCGTGTTCGGCCAGATGAACGAACCCCCGGGAGCGCGCGCGCGCGTCGCCCTATCGGGCCTGACGATGGCCGAATACTTCCGCGACGAGGAAGGCCAGGACGTGCTGTTCTTCGTCGACAACATCTTCCGCTTCACCCAGGCGGGCTCGGAAGTGTCGGCGCTGCTGGGTCGCATCCCCTCGGCGGTCGGCTACCAGCCCACGCTGTCGACCGACATGGGCAACCTGCAGGAACGGATCACCTCGACCACCAAGGGCTCGATCACCTCGGTGCAGGCGATCTACGTCCCCGCGGACGACCTCACCGACCCCGCCCCGGCGACCTCGTTCGCGCACCTCGACGCGACCACCACGCTGTCGCGCGCGATTTCCGAGCTCGGCATCTACCCGGCGGTGGACCCGCTCGATTCGACCAGCCGCGTGCTTGAGCCCCGCGTGGTCGGGGAGGAGCACTACCGCACCGCCCGGCGCGTCCAGGAAGTGTTGCAGAAGTACAAGAGCCTGCAGGACATCATCGCCATTCTCGGCATGGACGAGCTCAGCGAAGAGGATAAGCTGACCGTCGCCCGCGCACGCAAGATCCAGCGGTTCCTGTCGCAGCCGTTCCATGTTGCGGAGGTGTTCACCAACATCCCGGGCAAGTTCGTCCAGCTCGAGGACACGGTGCGTTCGTTCAAGGCGGTGGTCGACGGCGAGTACGACCACCTGCCCGAAGCCGCGTTCTACATGGTCGGCGGGATCGAGGAAGCGGTCGAGAAGGCCAAGCGCATGGCCGACGAGGCGTAAGGCCGATGCCCCTTCGTTTCGAACTGGTGACCCCGGCGAAGCTCGTCAGCTCCGAGGAGGTCCACATGGTGGTCGTTCCCGGCACCGAGGGAGACTTCGGCGTGCTCGAGGGCCATGCCCCGGTGATGAGCACGATCCGCGATGGCGCGCTGCAGGTGTTCCGCACGGAGGGCGGCCAGCCCGAGAGCATCGAGGTCCGCGGCGGCTTCGCGGAGGTTGGCGCAAACGGGTTGACGGTGCTCGCCGAACACGTCGAGGGGTGAGACATCTTCGAGTTTCTGAATGACGTGCGCGCGCGGCTGTGGCTGCGGCGCGCGTTCTTCGTTGCCGCGGCTTTTGCTTTCGTGATGGCGCTGCTGCCGCAGCCGCCCGAACTCCCGGGCCAGCCGGGCGACAAGATTCAACACATGCTGGCGTTCTTCACGCTCGGCGCGCTCGCCGCCGCCGGGTGGCGCGAGCGGACCCTGTGGCCGCTGTTTGCGGGCCTGGCGGTGTTCGGCGGGGCAATCGAGCTGTTCCAGCTGATCCCGGCGATGCACCGCGATTCCGAAGCGCTCGACTGGCTGGCCGACATGGGCGCCGCGCTCGCCGGTCTCGCGCTGGTCAGGCTCGTGCTGCCCAGGCTCTGAACGGTTCGCCGTGCGCAGCGAACGGCCGGCGTGAACAACCCGCTGTCAACCATCCGCGGCAAGCCGGATTTAACCGTTTCCGGTCACTTCCAGTCACAGACGGGGGGCGTCGAGGAGTCGAGTTGATGGCCTACCCCTATGACAGCACCGTTTCGGCCGCGATCAAGCGTGCCGGGCTGCCCAAATCGCACAAGGTCCACTGGTCGGAGCAGCGCAAGGCGGACGTGGTGCGCGCGGTGCGCGACAAGCTGATCACCTTCGACGAAGCGCGCTGGCGCTATCTCCTCAGCCGCAGCGAGTTCCGTAGCTGGGAGGAGAAGGTCGACGCCGAGGAGGCGAAGGAATTGGCCTAACGCGCCCGCCGCGGGGGGCGTGAAAGGCCGGCGGCTGGTCGGCAGCCCACCCGATGAATTTCTTCAGCGCTGCGTCCTTGGTGCCTAAATCAGCGCTTCTTCTCCGCTGCTTTCTTCTTTTTCATCGCGTCGTGGAACCGGTCGGCCCAACCCGGCTTCACGAGCTGCTCGGCGCGCACCATCCGCAGCTCACCCGCGTCGACGTCGCGGCTGACGGTGCTCCCCGCCGCGACGATCGCATCGGGTCCGATGCGCACCGGTGCGACCAGAGCGCTGTTCGAGCCGATGAACGCGCGCTCGCCGATCACCGTCTTGTGCTTGAAGTACCCGTCGTAGTTGCAGGTGATCGTGCCCGCGCCGATGTTCGCGCCCGCCCCGATCTCGGCATCGCCGAGGTAGGTCAGGTGGTTGGCCTTGGCGCCTTCGCCCAGCACCGCCTTTTTCATCTCGACGAAATTGCCGATGCGTGCGCCCGCCTTCATCACCGCGCCGGGCCGCAGCCGCGCAAACGGCCCGACCTCGCAGCCCTCGCCGACGCTCGCGCCCTCGAGGTGGGAGAACGCGCGGATCGTGGCTCCGTCGGCCACCGACACGCCGGGGCCGAACACCACGTTGGGCTCCACCGTCACATCGCGCCCGATAGCGGTGTCCCATGAAAAGAACACGGTCTCCGGCGCACGCAGCGAAGCGCCGTTCGCCATCGCCTCCTCGCGCCTGACGCGCTGCCACTGTGCCTCCGCCTCGGCGAGTTCGCCGCGCGAGTTGATCCCGGCAACCTCACCTGGATCGTCGGTGATCACGACAGCGCTCGCTCGCCCTTCGGCCCGGGCGACGTTGACGATGTCGACGAGGTAATACTCGCCTGCCGCGTTGTCGTTGCCGACCCGCGCGAGCAACGCGAACAGGTCGCGCGCGCGCACCGCCATCAGCCCGGAATTGCACAGCCGGCAGGCGCGCTCGGCATCGCTCGCGTCCTTGTGCTCGACCATTTTCTCGATGATTCCGTCGGAGCCCGCGATCACGCGGCCGTATTGCAGCGCATCCGCCGGCTCGAACCCGAGCACCACGACGGCCGGCGCATCGCCGTCCCGCAGCCGGTCGAGCATGCGCCGCATCGTCTCCGCGCGCACGAACGGCACGTCGCCGTACAGGATCAGTATGTCGCCCTCGAAACCGTCGAGCGCGGGCTCGGCCTGCTGCACCGCGTGGCCGGTTCCGAGCTGTGGTTCCTGCAGGGCGGTCGCCGCGCGACCCGCCACCGCCTCCTCGATCTGCTCGCGCCCGCTGCCGACCACGACGACAGTGCGCGCCGGCCCTAGCTCGCCCACGCTCGCCATCAGGTGATGCAGCATCGGTCGACCGCCGATCGGGTGGAGCACCTTGTGAAGCGAACTCTTCATGCGGGTGCCCTTGCCCGCGGCGAGGATGACAGCTGCAAAATCTCTCATTTGCGGGGCCATGCCACCAATTTCTTGCGGTTGGAAGAATGGCCGCTAGCGCGTCCCGATGGCTGAGTTCCGGTTCGACATCGTCGGTTTCGATCTCGACGGCACGCTGCTCGAAACGCACCACGATCTGGGTGCGGCGGTCAATCACGCGCTCGCAACGGGTGGATTCGATCCAGTGCCGGTCGAAGCGATCGAGGAGCTGATCGGCGGCGGCGCGAAGCTGATGCTGAAGCGCGCGATCGACAGCCGCGGCGGATTGCCCGACGAGGAGTTCCGCGTGCTCTACAAGGCGCTGCTGGCGTTTTACGCCGAGCACAACTGCGTGCACACCCAGCCCTACCCGGGAGTGGTAGCGGCGCTCGATGCGCTCGCCGCGCGCGGGGTGCGGCTCGCGCTGGTGACCAATAAGTTCGAAAGCTTCGCGCGCGCGATCCTCGAAAAGCTCGACCTGGCGCGCCACTTCGGAGTCATCTTGGGCGGCGACACGCTACGCAAGGGCCGTTCCAAACCCGCTCCCGACCCACTGCTCGAGGCGCGGGCGCGCCTGGGCGGCGGGCGGTTCGCCTATATCGGCGACAGCAGCTACGACGTGCTGTCGGCCCGCGCGGCCGGAGTGCCGGTCGTGGTCGCGGGTTACGGCTACTGCGACCGGCCGCCTGCCGAACTTGGCGGAGACGCCGTGATCACGGGTTTCGACGAGCTGATCCCGGCGCTCGCGGCGCTCGGATGAGCGGCCTGTTGCATCGCCGCGCGGATGGTGCCAACGCCCAGCCACACTTTACGGGCGCGTAAACCCGCGCCGAGAAGCCAGGAGCATCTGCCATGACCATCTCATTCAAGGACAAGGTCGCCATCGTCACCGGTGCGGGCGGCGGGCTCGGCCGCGAATACGCCCTCGAGCTGGCGCGGCGCGGGGCCAAGGTCGTGGTCAACGACCTCGGCGGCGCGCGCGACGGCACCGGCCATTCGGACATGGCGCTGCAGGTGGTCGAGGAAATCGAGCGCGCCGGCGGCGAAGCGGTCTCCAACGGAGCCTCCGTCACCGAGTTCGAGCAGATGGAAAAGATGGTCGCCGACGCCAGGCAGAAGTGGGGCGGCGTGCACATCCTGATCAACAACGCCGGTGTGCTGCGCGACAAGACTTTCGCCAAGATGACGCCCGAGGATTTCGAGTTCGTGGTGAAGGTCCACCTCACCGGTTCGGCCTTCGCCACCAAGGCGGTGTGGGAGACGATGCGCGAGCAGGCCTACGGCCGCATCCTGATGACGTCCTCCTCCACCGGGCTGTTCGGCAACTTCGGCCAGGCGAACTACGGCGCCGCCAAACTCGGCCTCGCCGGTCTCACCAAGACGCTCCAGCTCGAAGGCGCCAAGTACAACATCAGGGTCAACACGCTCTCGCCGGTGGCCGGCACGCGGATGACCGAGGATCTATTTCCGGAACAGGCGTTCAAGCTGTTCGCGCCCGAGAACGTGGTGCCCGCGGCGCTATTCCTGGTGAGCGAGGACGCGCCCACCAACGCCATCGTCGGCGCCGGCGGCGGCGGCTACCACTCGGCGTGGGTGATGATGAACGATGCGGTCTGGCTCCCCGAGGAGGAGCGCACGGTCGAAGGATTTGCCGCGCGCTGGAGCGACATCTCGGCGCAGACCAACTTGCGCGCGCCCAATTCGGGCAGCGAGCAATCGGGTGCGATTCTCGCGGCGATGCAGAAAGTGCTGGGCGACGCGCCGACCTCGACGCGCGGCTAGCCCTCGACCGCCTTGACCAGCCGCCGTTCAACGGGGGCGAGCACTCCGGCGAGCTCGTGGCCGCGCTTGAGAATCTGGCCGTGCTCGCCGAACAGCGTCCACATGCCTTGCCGGCTGCGCAGCGCGGGGCGCTTCTCGATCCGCGCCTGGGGGCGTTCCGCAGTGCGGCGAAAGGCAGCGAAGGCGGCGAAATCGCGGGTGAAGTCCATCGCGTAGTCGCGCCATTCGCCGGCCGCGACCATCCTGCCGTAGAGGTCGAGGATGCGCGCGAGCTCGTTGCGCTCGAAACCGACCTGGTTGGGCCGCCGGCCCGGAAACGGGACCACCGCCCCGCCCGATAATGCGCTCATCCGCGGCGGTCTCCGCCGCGGCGCCGGGTCGCGGCCCGTTCGGGCAGCGCGGCGCGTAGCTCGGCAATTTCGGCGCGCAAGGCGCCAAGCTCGCTCTCGAGCTTCTCGACGCAGTCGCGGCTCGGCGCGCACGGCTCGTCGCAGGGGGTGCCGTAGGGGATGAAATCCTTGATCCACTCTTCCGCCGGGACGAGCGTCGAGCGCGCCTTGAGGCCGATCATGGTCGCGCCTTCGGGCACGTCGTCGGTCACCACGGCATTGGCGCCGATGCGCGCGCGCGGGCCCACGGTGATCGGCCCGATTACTTGCGCGCCCGAACCGATGATCACGTTGTCGCCGATCGTCGGGTGACGCTTGCCGCCCACCCCGTTGGTCGGGTTGGTGCCGCCGAGCGTAACGCACTGATAGATCGTCACATTGTCGCCGATCCGCACGGTTTCGCCGATCACGGTGAAGCCGTGGTCGATGAAGAAATTGCGCCCGATCTCGGCGCCGGGATGGATGTCGATCGCGGTGAGGAAGCGGCTGAAGTGGTTGATCAGCCGCGCCAGGAGATACAGTTTCGCCTCGTACAGCCAGTGGGCCACGCGGTGCAGCCCCAGCGCCAGCACGCCCGGATAGGTGAGGATTTCCCAGCGGGAGTGCGGCGCCGGGTCGCGCGCGCGCACCGAGTCGAGATAGCTCGTCAGGCGTTCGAACATTGTCCGCAGAATCTCCCACGACGCGCGCTTCAAAGCAAGCGCGGCTGCTCCGCCCCCTGCACCGCCTCGACCGCATCGCGCCAGATCGACAGCGTCGGCGGCTGCTTGCGTTCGAGGCTCAAGCGGTCGATCGCGGCGACCACCGCTTCGACCCCCGCGAAGCTGCGTTCGAGCCGGGGCACGAGATAAGTAGCCGCACCGTCCCCCAGCGCAAGCCCGAGCGCTTCGGCATGCGCGTCGATCAGCGCCGCGATCATATCGTCGTTCGGCACGCCGAGCGTCAGGTGGAGCGCCGCACCCAGCCGACTGCGCAGATCGGGCAGCGCGATGTCCCATGGATCGCGCCCGGTGATCAGCAACAAGGCCGTGCCGCTTTCCTGCGCGCGGTTCCAGCGGTGGAACAGCTCGGTCTCGTTCACCAGGTGCGCGTCGTCGATCGCCTGGATCCCGCGCTCCTCCGCCCAGCGGGCGAGCAGCGATTTGCCGCTGCGCGGCGGTCCCGCGAGCACGGCGGTGCCGAAAGGCCACGCCGAGCGATCGGCGAGCGCATCGATCGCCGCCCGGTTCGCGTTGCCGATCACGATCCGTGCCGGGTCATCGGCCCGCCGCCTCGTCAAAGGCAGCGCGATCTGCGCCATCAGCGGCTGATCGCGAGCGCGTTGCCCGACTGGCGCACGGTGAACCCGCGCGCGCGCAGCGCCCCGGCGAGGTCGGCAGCGCTACCCGCGAAATTCACGATCATCACGCTGGTCCCGCCGATCGCGGTGCTGGTGGCAGCGACTGCCTGGACGCGCGGCGTGCCGCGCACCCCGGCCAGTGCCGCGTCGAACGCCGCCGGATCGGGCGAGGCGAACTGGACTGTATATGTCGAGATATCGCCCGGCTGGACGGACGTGGGCACCTCGGGCGTGGGCGTGGCGGCCGGAGTCTCGGGCGGCCTCTCGGCCGCGCGGGCAGCGCGCTCGCGGGCCTCGGCTGCGCGCGCGAGATCGATCAGCCGCTGGATTGCCGGATCGATCTGCGGGCCGCCGAGGTTGAGCGTGGGATCGGGCTTGAGCTTGCCATCGGCGAGCGCCTGCTCGTAAATCGCGTTCATCCGGACCACCGCCTGGCTGAGCATCGCCGGCAGCGCGTCCTGGCTTCGCGCGGTGAGCGTGAAGCTGCCGAGGAAACTGTTGTCCGGCCCGTAACGAGCGGTGAACCGGCCGCGCACCGGACCGCCCGGATACTGGTGCCGCAGGTCGGCGATGGCGATCAGCACATCCGAAGCGCCGAACTGGTCGAGCACATTGCGCCACCAGATGCGGCTCCGGCGGGTGATCTGCCCGGCGGTCAGCAGCAGCGAATCGCCGCCGGCGCCGGTGGGCCGCACATAGTCGATCCGGCTCGCCCCCGGCTGGTATTCCGCCCAGGCGCGCTGCCAGGGGTTGCGAACCTCGTACACCGTCTGCGTCCCGGCGCTGAAGGTGACCGGCACCAGCAGCAGGGGGGCCGAGTGCTGGACCTCCCCCCCGCGGCCCAGCATCCCCCCGGCCCGCGCGCGGTCGAACACAATTCCGAGCCGGGCGATATAGCGGTGCGGACCCAGCTCCTCGCGCTCGATCACCACCGACGACACCAGCGAGTAGAGCTGGCCCTCGGGAATTGCCGGTCCGCCGATTTTCTTCCACGCGAGCTTCATCGCCTCGCGCCAGCCCTCGTCGCGCGCTTCCTCGGCCGACTTGGCGGTGACGTCGACCTCGATCCCGCCCACTTCGATGTCGCCCGAAGCAGCGACCGCGGCGATGCCGCGATCACCGCCGATCTGCGCGAGCAGCGCCCGGCCGCCGAGCGCCCACGCCATGACAGCGGCAAGAGCGAGAGCGGCGACGACGAGAGCGCGGCGAGACCCGAGCTGGGAAAGGAGCGTGGTGGCCATAGGGGAAAACAGGCGGCCTTTTGCCCAAACGGGCATGGAAATCCAAGCGCGAATGCGTAAGGCGCAAAGCATGGCTTCGAACGGTCCTCCACCCCGCTACACTTACCGGGAGGCGGGCGTGTCGATCGACGCCGGTAACGCGCTGGTGCGCGCGATCGCACCGCTCGCCAAGGCCACCGCGCGCCCCGGCGCGACCAGCGAGCTGGGCGGCTTCGGCGGGTTTTTCGATCTCAAGGCGGCGGGGTACAGCGATCCGTTGCTGGTCGCCGCGAACGACGGCGTGGGCACCAAGCTCAAGCTCGCGATCGAACACGACCGGCACGACAGCGTGGGCATCGACCTGGTGGCGATGTGCGCCAACGACTTGATCGTCCAGGGGGCCGAGCCGCTGTTCTTCCTCGACTATTTTGCCACTGGGAAGCTGGTGGCGGGCGTCGCCGAGCGCGTGATCGCGGGCATTGCCGATGGCTGCCAGCAGGCCGGCTGCGCGCTGATCGGCGGCGAGACGGCGGAGATGCCGGGGATGTACGCCGCGGGCGACTACGACCTCGCGGGCTTCTGCGTCGGCGCCGTCGAGCGCGGGGAGCAGCTGACCGGGGAACGGGTTGCGCCGGGCCACGTGCTGCTCGGCCTGGCCAGCACGGGCGTGCATTCGAACGGATATTCGCTGGTCCGCCGGCTGGCCGCCGACCTCGGCTGGCGAATGGACCGGCCCGCGCTGTTCGATCCCGACATCCGCCTGATCGACGCGCTGATCGCGCCGACGCGCATTTATGTGCGGAGCCTGCTGCCGCCGGTGCGCGCGGGCAAGATCGATGCGCTGGCGCACATCACCGGCGGCGGCCTGCTGGAGAACATCCCCCGAGTGCTGCCCAAGGGCACCCACGCGGTGATCGACGCCGACGCGTGGGAGCAGCCGCGGCTGATGGCGTTTCTCCAGGCGCAGGGCAATATCGAGCCCGCCGAAATGGCCCGCACATTCAACTGCGGGATCGGCATGGTGCTGGCGGTCCCGCCCGAGCTGGCGCGCGAGGTCGCTGCCGATCTCGAAAACAACGACGAGGCGGTCAGCCGGATCGGCGAAGTCGTCGAGGGTCCGCGCGGATGCACCGTCAAGGGATCGGCGGGGACCTGGGCGGCGCGCGACGGCTGGGAAGCGCGGCACCTTGCGTAGGCTGGCCAAGGTCGCGGTGCTGATCTCCGGCGCCGGGACCAACATGGCTGCGCTGCTCTATGCGAGCCGTCTGGCCGACGCCGCCTACGAGATCGTGCTGGTCGCCAGCAACGATCCCGAGGCGGCCGGGCTGCGGCTCGCCCAAGCCGAGGGGGCCGCCACGTTCGCGCTGTCGCACAGGGGCATGGAGCGCGCAGCGCATGACGCGGCGATGGAGGCCGCGGTCCGGGCCAGCGGCGCCGAATACATCGCCCTTGCCGGTTACATGCGGGTGCTCGGGAAGGCATTCGTGGGTGGCTGGAGCGGGCGGATGCTCAACATTCATCCGTCGCTGCTGCCGAAGTATCGGGGGCTCCATACCCACCGCGCCGCGCTCGAGGCTGGCGACCGCGTGGCGGGCTGCAGCGTCCACCTCGTAACCGACGAGCTCGATGCCGGCGAAGTGCTCGGGCGGGCGGAAGTCGCGGTGCTGCCCGGAGACAGCGAGGCGAGCCTGGCAGCGCGCGTGCTGATCGCCGAGCACCAGCTCTACCCGCGGGTGCTGAGCGAGTACGTCTCCCGCCCGTTCGATGCGCAATGGTTGGTGTCGCAAGTGCGGACGCTGGCGATGGCGCTTCCTCAGGCAGAGGAAACGACGAGCCACGGAATGCCGTGCTTCGGGATCGCGAAAGGCAAGAAGTTCGCCTGGGTGGCGCTCGATCATCAGGGCGACGGGCGGATCGCCCTGCTTGCCAAGATCAGCGGCGCGGACGAACAGGCGCAGCTGATCGAGAACGACCCCGAGCGCTATTTCCGCCCAGCTTACTTCGGCAGCGACTGGATCGCCATTCGGCTCGACCTCGGCGACACCGACTGGGCCGCGATCGAAGGCTGGCTCGCGCGCAGCTGGCGGACCGTGGCCCCCAGGAAACTGTCCGCCCTGATCGACGTTGCCGAACAGTTCTGATGCCGCCGCCCCGCCCGCACCCGCTCGCCGTGTCGCGCACGGCACGCCTCACCAGCCGGGCGATCGCGGCCGTCTGGCGCAGCGGCCTGGCACCCAAGCCGCCGCTCGATCCCGAGCACCTGTGGCAGGTCGGCAGCCGCGGGTTCGCTCCCGAGGACGAGCATGGCGGACGCAGCGATGCCGACGTGGCCGACTTCCGGCTCCGGCTCGAACGGCTGTGCGGCGCGCTGCGGGGCGAAGCGCGCCTGAACCCGCTTGGGCACACGCTGGCCTACGGGCAACTGACCGGCGCGATTCGGAAGCGCCACGCGCTCGGCCGCCTGTGGCGTGAGCGGCCCGAGCTCGCGGCGACCCCCATCGCCCCGCCGATCGTGGTCGTCGGACAGATGCGCAGCGGCACCACCCGCGTTCACCGGCTTCTCGCAGCCGATCCCGCGCTGGCCGGCACGCGCTTTGCCAACAGCGTCGATCCGGTGCCCGCCTGGCCTGACTGGCGCCCACTCAAGGCCGCGGCGGGCCTGGCGATCGCGCGCCGGATCAATCCCTGGCTCGATACACTCCACCCGTTCGGCGCGACGCGCGCGGACGAGGAGATCGGCTGGCTCTCGGCCGCGCTCTCGCCCTGCGCCTACGAGGCGCAATGGCATATCCCCTCGTTCGTCGCCTGGAGCGAGGCGCGCGACCCCGGCCCGATCTATCGCGAGTTTGCGCGGATCCTGCGCACCGATGCCCGGACGACGGGCGATGCGCGCCGGCCTCGGGTGCTCAAGTGCCCGCAGTTCGCCGAAGACCTGCCAGCCCTGCTGGCGGCGCTACCCGGTGCGCGGGTGGTGGTCGCGCGGCGCGAGCCCGGCGCGGTGCTCGACAGCACGGTATCGCTGGTGGCGAGCCAGTCGGCGTTCCAATCGGATAGCCGCGATATCGCCGCCATCCGCAGCGAATGGCGCCGCAAGCTGGCGCTGCGCGAAGCGCGCATCGGCGCCGCGTTGAGCAATCATCGGGGGCCGACGGCCGTGGTCGGTTTCGAGGCGATCGGCGCCAACTGGCGGGCCGCAGTGGAGGCCATATACCGCGATCTGGGCCTGAGCCTCAGCGAAGCGGCGCTCGCCGCGATCGCGCGCGAGCAGCGCCGGGGCGACCGCTCTCCCCACCGCGCGCACGCCGCGGCGCTGGACCGCTTTGCCCGGCAGCACGGCTGATCAGAGTCAGGGAGCGCCCGGATGCTCGGGCGCGCGGTTCGAGAAATCCTGCACCGCGGAGGGCGAGAAGGTTCGGCTCATGCGCGGCGGGCCCCCTTCGGCCCATGCCTGCCATTCGGCGATCAGCCCGTCCTCGCAACGCGCGCGCCACACCGCCCGGCGGCGGCCGACGGCGGGGAGAGAGCTTTCCACCCAGCCGCGCATCAGCACGAACGGATCGCTGAAGCTCATGCTTTCGACCTCGATGCGGAAGCCGGGATCGGCGGCGAACATCACGCGCGCGCCGGCGATCACCTTGTCGCGCCCCGTGACGCCTTCGCGCCAGCTGTCGATATAGGCAAAGTCGGCGGTCACCAGGCCGGCCATCGCGTCCGCGTCGTGCGCGTTAGCGGCCGCCACGAAACGGGCGACAAGCGCCTTGCATTTGCGACCCCGACTCCACAGCACGCACCGTCATACCATGATTCGCGCGTCAGCGGCATGACATTTGCTTGGAGGCGGCAAACGGCGCGCGGCGTCTCCGCCCCGTCCGGGCTCAGCCGACGATTTCCTCGGGCTTGAAGAAGTAATCGATCTCGATCCGCGCGTTGTCGTCGCTGTCCGAACCGTGGACCGAGTTCGCCTCGATGCTCTCGGCATATGTCTTGCGGATGGTGCCGTCGTCCGCGTCCCTGGGGTTGGTCGCGCCCATCACCTCGCGGTTGCGCTTCACCGCGTCCTCGCCCTCGAGGACCTGGACCACCACCGGCCCGCTGGTCATGAAGTCGCACAACTCGCCGAAGAACGGGCGCTCGCGGTGAACAGCATAGAAGCCTTCGGCCTGCTCGCGGGTCATGCGGATGCGCTTGGATGCGACGACGCGCAGGCCGGCGTCCTCGAGCATCTTGGTGACCGCGCCGGTCAGGTTGCGGCGAGTGGCGTCCGGCTTGATGATCGAAAAGGTGCGGGTGACCGCCATGGGGGGTTCCTCGAAAACGGTGATGCGGGAGATTTGCGCGGCGCCCTAGCGGCGGCACAGACGCGGTGCAAGGGTCACAGCCGGCGGACCCACCTGCTCCCTTCGCGGGCATAGTATTCGCGGGCGATATCGCCTCGCGCGTCGAAGCTGCTCCAGACCGGACGGACCGCGTCGCGCTGGCTGTCGTCGAAGAACAGGAACGCGCGCGCGAACGTCTCGCCTTCGGGCCGCCAGCGACCATCGGCGAAGGCGATCACGCCGGCACCGTTTGCTGGGTCGCAATCGCGCGAGAGCAGCACGGGTTGGCGCTCGGCGAACGGCGCGCCGGCGCGCCCGTGGGCGAGATAGTCGTCCGGGCACTGCTCCCACAGCGCGCGATCGAGGGCATCGAGCCGCGCTTCCTCGTCGGCGACGATCAGCATCCGGGCGCCGGCCGCCTTGCCCTTGGCAACGACCGGCGGGATCGCGCGCTCGACCGGCTCCTCCCCGGTCAGGTAGAAGCGGACCACATCCACTCAGCTCTCCAGCACGTCGCGCACGTAGCGGTCGATCAGTCGCACCCCGTAGCCGGTCGCACCCTTGTCCCAGGTGGCGCCGGGTTTCGCGGCCCAGACCATGCCCGCGATGTCGCAGTGCGCCCACGGCCGGTCCTTGTCGATAAACCGCTTCAGAAACTGCGCGGCGGTGATCGAACCGGCCTCGCGCGGGCCGATATTCTGCATGTCCGCAAGCGGCGAGTCGATCAGCTTGTCGTAGACCGGGCTCAGCGGCATGCGCCACAGCTTGTCGCCGCTGGCCCGGCCGGCCATGAGCAGCGCCTCGGCAAGAGGCTCATCGTTGGCGAAGAGGCCCCCGTGCTCGAAGCCGAGGCTGATGATCATCGCCCCGGTGAGCGTGGCGAGGTCGACGATCGCGACCGGATCATGCTCCTTCTGCACCCAGGTGAGCGCGTCGCACAGCACCAGCCGCCCTTCCGCGTCGGTGTTGAGCACCTCGACCGTCTGCCCGCTCATCGTGGTGATGACGTCTCCGGGGCGCATCGCCTTGCCGTCGGGCATGTTCTCGACGAGACCCATCACCCCAACGACGTTGGCTTTGGCCTTGCGCCGGGCAAGCGCGAGCATCGCCCCCGCCACCGCACCGGCTCCGCCCATGTCCCATTTCATGTCGCCCATCCCGGGCCCGGGCTTGATGCTGATGCCGCCGGTGTCGAACGTCACCCCCTTGCCGACGAAGGCCATCAGGCGCGCGCCCGTCTCGCCGCCGTTCCACCTGACCGCAAGCAGCCGCGAGGGCTGCGCCGAGCCCTGCCCAACGCCGAGCAGCGCGCCCATCCCGAGCTCGGTCATCTCCTCCACCCCGAGCACGGTAATCTCGAGCCCCGTGCCCTCGTATCGCTCGCGGCAGCGCGCGACGAAGCTCTCGGGATAGATCACGTTGGCCGGCTCGGTGACCAGCTCGCGGGTGAATTCGATGCCTTCGGCGAGTGCCTCGCCTTCGGCCCAGACACGCGCCGCATCCTCACCTGCGCCGACCACCACCGCACGCCGCAGAGTGATCTTCTGCTCGTCCTTCATCTTCGTGCGATAGCGGTCGTAGCGCCAGCCGCGCAGGCGCAGGCCGATGAGGACGCTGGCAAGCTCTTCGGGCGACAGGCCCTCCGCCTCGAGCGCGATGGTTTCGGCACCCGAGGTCGCGTATTTCGCGGCGAGCGCGCCGCCGGCCTTCTCGAGGTTGGCCGTGCGCGCCTCGTCCCCCGCCTCGCCCGCGCCGGCCAGCGCGACACGCACGACGCGGCCCTCGCGCTCTGCGAACCCATCGAACACATGGCCGGCCTTGCCCTTGAACCGCGCAGCGGCGGCGCCCTGCCTCAGCGTCGGTTCGAGATCCGCCGGCAGCAAGTCCCGGTCGACCACCCGGGCGACGATTCCAACCCCTGCGGGGACGGTGTCAGCGAATTCGATCTTCATGAAATCTCCGGCAAACTTGCGCCCGGCGAACGGTTCGCCGCACGGCCGCGCCAGGCGCGGGGTTGGCGATTGCGATTAGGCAGGAGTGCTGCGATAGGCAAGCGATGCTCCCCGCCCCGCACGGATCGCAGCAAGCTTCGCTCCGCCGCTTGCCGGCAGGCCTGCGCCAGTGCGCGGGAAGCGTCTTTGCGCTGACCCTGGCGCTGGCTGCCGCTCCCGCCGCGGGGCAGGACGGGCCCGCGCCGGGGATGGGGACGACCGAGCAACCGCAAGGCGACCCGCCCGACCTCAGCACCCCGATTCCCCCGATCGACCCGGCGACGGCGCCTGCGGCCCCCGGCGATCCCCGGCGGATCAACTTCGAAGCCAACGAGGTAGCCTACGACCAGGAAGCCGACACCGTCACCGCCCGGGGCGACGTCGTCCTGCGCAGCGAGGATCGCTCGGTGCGCGCGGACGAGGTGGTGTGGAACCGCGGCACCGGCCAGATTCTCGCCACCGGCGACGTGCGCTTCGTCGACGAGGACGGCAACCAGCTCTACACCAGCCGGATCGAGCTCACCGACGAGTTCGAGGCCGGCGCGATGGAGGACCTGCTGCTTGCGCTGCGCGAGGGCGGGCGGCTGGCAGCTGCGCGCGGCACCCGGCTCGCCGACGGGACGATCGAGCTCGACCGGGCGGCGTACACGGGCTGCGAAGTGGTCAATGCCGAGGGCTGCCCGCGCGATCCGAGTTGGCGGATCACCGCCGAACGGGTGGTCTATTCGCCCGACGGCAATCGAGTGCGCTTCCGCGGCGCCTATCTCGAGCTGTTCGGCGCGCGGCTCATCCCGCTGCCCGGGCTGGCGATCCGGACCGACGGGCGGCCCGTCTCGGGTTATCTCATTCCGGACCTCCAGTATTCGCGCAACAACGGGCTGGAGCTTTCGGGCAGCTACTATTGGAACATCGCGCCCAACCGCGATCTGACGATGAGCGCCTACGCGTTCACGGGCGCGCCGCCGATGGCCAGCGCGCAGTGGCGCCATCTGCTCGGCAAGGGCGCCTACCAGGTGACCGCGTACGGGACCTACAGCCGCCGGCTCGACCCGTTCGGAGGGGCCGCGACCGGCAGTGACGCCTTCCGCGGCTATGTGTTCGCCAACGGCCGCTTCCAGTTCGATCCGCACTGGAGCCTCGATTTCTCCGCCCGCCGCGCGACCGACCGCACGTTCCTGCGCCGCTACGACATCAGCCGCGACGACCGGCTGCGCTCGCTCGTCGAACTCGAGCGGATTGACGATGCCTCGTACCTGACGATCGCCGGTTACGCGACGCAGACGATGCGGCTCGGCGCATCGCAGGGGCAAGTGCCGATCGCGCTGCCGCTGATCGACTATCGCAAGCGGCTCGATGCGCCGTTCGTCGGCGGCAAGCTCGAGCTTCACGCCAACACGCTCGCGCTGCACCGGCCCGACGGGCAGGACACCCAGCGCGCATTCGCCGGCGCCAGGTGGGACTTGAAGCGCGTGACCGGGCTCGGCCAGTTGCTCACTCTCACGGCGCTGGTGCGCGGCGACGTCTACCATTCGGACGAGAACGGGCTAACCGCCACCGCGGTCTACCGGGGCAATCCGGGATGGCAGGGGCGCGGAGTGGCGCTCGCGGCCGCGGACCTCGAGTGGCCGTTCGTCGGCGAGCTCCTTGGCGGCACGCAGGTCATCACCCCCCGGGTGCAGGTGGTGGTCAGCCCACCGATCCGCAATCTTGCCGTGCCGAACGAGGACTCCCGGGCGATCGACCTCGAGGATTCCAACCTGTTCGCGCTCAACCGCTTCCCGGGCTACGACCGGATCGAGGATCGCCCGCGCCTGACCTACGGCTTCGACTGGCAGCTGACCCGGCCGAACTGGCGGATCGATACCACGGTGGGCCAGTCGATCCGGCTCGACAACCGCGCGTCGATCCTGCCCGACGGCACCGGCCTCAGCGAGCGGGTGTCCGACTTCGTCGGCCGCACCGAGGTGCGCTTCAAGGATTTCGTGCGGTTCACCCACCGCTTCCGGCTCGACAAGGACAACCTGGCGGTCCGGCGGAACGAGGTCGATGCGACCATCGGGTCGAGCCGCACGTATGCCGAAGTCGGCTATCTGCGGCTCAACCGCGACATCTCGCCGCTGATCGAGGACCTGCGCGACCGCGAGGAGCTGCGCATCGCGGCGCGGGTGGCGTTCGCGCGCTACTGGTCGGTGTTCGGTTCGGGCGTGTTCAATCTCACCGACCGGTTCGAGGACGCGAGCCTAACCGCCGACGGGTTCGAGCCGATCCGCACCCGCCTCGGCGTCGCCTATCAGGACGACTGCCTGGAGCTCGGTGCGACCTGGCGGCGCGACTATCTCGACCAGGGCGACGCGCGCAAGGGCAACACCTTTCAGTTCTATTTCGCGTTGCGCAACCTCGGCTTCCGGTAGTTGGCAGGCGCGGGCCAACGCGCTATCCGCGCCCGACACTCAGCCTGCGTTAAGCCGATTTGCGGCAACCGCGCGGACCTTCACCGGCGCCCTCGCGCGTCGATTCATACGGACATCAGCGTGATCGTACGAACCGTTTCCCAGTTTCTCGGCGGCGTCGCCGCATTCGGCCTCGCGGTCGCGCCGCTCGCCGCCCAAACGCAGCAGGCGGCTCCCGCGGCCGGCACCGCGGTGGCGGCGCTCGACCTGCCGGCCAATCCCACCGTGCTGGGGCAGAACGATCCCAACCTTCGCCGCCCGACGGCGGTGATTAACGGCCAGATCATCACCGGCACCGATGTCGACCAGCGCACCGCGCTCGTGGTCGCCGCCTCGAAGGGGCAGATCGGCCCCGAGGAGCTGCAGCGGCTGCGCACCCAGGTGCTGCGCAACCTGATCGACGAAACGCTGCAGATCCAGGAAGCCAGGGCGCAGGAGATCGAGGTCACCCAGGCCGAGGTCGACCAGACTTACGCCCGCGTCGCCGCCCAGAGCTTCGGGCAGAATGTGGCGGCGATGGACGAATACCTGGCCCGGATCGGTTCGTCGCCCGCGTCGCTCAAGCGGCAGATCATGGGCGAGCTTTCGTGGCAACGGCTGCTGCAACGCAACGTCGCGCCGTTCGTCAACGTCTCGGCAGAGGAGGTCAACGAGATCATGTCCCGGCTCGAAGCGAGCCGCGGGACCGAGGAATACCGGCTCGGCGAGATCTGGCTTTCGGCGACGCCCGAAAACCGCGAGCAGGTGCTGGGTAACATCGCCAAGATCATCGAGCAGCTGAAGCAGGGCGGCAGCTTCGTCGGCTACGCGCGGCAGTTCTCCGAATCCTCGACCGCGGCCGCCGGCGGCGATCTCGGCTTCGTACGGCTCGAGATGCTGCCCAGCGAGCTGGCGGTCGCCGCTCGGCAGATGCAACCGGGCCAGCTCGTCGGCCCGATCGAGAACTCGGGCGGCTATTCGATCCTCTACCTGATCGACAAGAAGGCGGTGCTCACCGCCGACCCGCGCGACGCCGTGCTCAGCCTCAAGCAGATCTCGCTCGCGTTCCCGCCCGGCATCTCGGAGGCCGACGGCCAGGCGCGGCTGCAATCGTTCGTGAACGGCGTGCGGGCAATGCGCGGCTGCGGCACGGCCGAAGAAGCCGCGGCGGCCATGGGCGCGACCGTGGCGAGCAGCGACGGCATCGTCCTGCGCTCGCTGCCCGAGGCGATTCAGGGCCTTCTGGTCGATCTGCAGATCGGCCAGACGACCGCGCCGTTCGGCGGCCTGCAGGAAGGCGTCAGCGTGCTGATGCTGTGCGGGCGCGACGAGCCGCAGGATGCCGGTGCCCCCAGCTTCGAGCAACTGATGGCGCAGCTCGAGGATGACCGCGTCAACAAGCGCGCGCAGCGCTATCTGCGCGACCTGCGCAACGACGCGGTGATCGAATACAACTGACCCGCGCCCCCGCCCCGCTCAGATG
>JBHWTG010000205.1:0-8226 GCA_043427735.1 Tsuneonella sp.
TGAGGGTCTCGGCATCCGCCAGCGCGGCGTAATCGAGCCTCTCGAACCCGGCCTGCAGCAGGTGCGCCTCCAATGCGGACAGCGTCGGCGCCACCGAGCTCCCCGCCGCCAGCGCCGCGATCGCCTCGCGCATCGCCCGCGGCAGGGCGGCGGCCTGCGCCCGCTGCGCGGGCGACAAATACTGGTTGCGGCTCGACAGCGCCAAACCGTCAGCCTCGCGCACCGTCGGCACCGCGAGGATCGCATCGACGTGCGGCCGGGTGAGATCGAGATCGCACGCCATCCGGCGGATCACCGCGAGCTGCTGCCAATCCTTCTCACCGAACAGCGCGACATCGGGGCGGACCTGGTTGAACAGCTTGCAGACCACGGTCGCCACCCCGTCGAAATGCCCGGGCCGCGCCGCGCCGCACAGCCCCTCGCTCACCCCCGAGACCGAGACGTTGGTGGCAAAGCCTGGCGGATACATCGCCTCGGCCGGGGGCGCCCACAGCAACTCGACCCCCTCGGCTTCGAGCAGCGCCGCGTCGGCCGCCAGCCGCCGGGGGTATGCCGCGAGATCCTCGCCCGCGCCGAACTGCCTCGGGTTGACGAAGATCGACACCGCCACCGCATCGGCCCGACGGCGGGCCTCGCGCACCAGCGTCAGGTGGCCTTCGTGAAGCGCCCCCATCGTCGGCACCAGCGCCAGCCGCCGGCCGCCGCCGCGCAAGACTGCCACGGCGCTTCTCAACACCTCCAGCGTGGTTGCGGTTTGCACCGGCCCGGGTCCCTCCGCTAATCTCCGATCATCGATCGCCCTAGCCCGGGCCCAACAGGATTGCACGTGACCCAAGCGCACAGGATCGTCTTCGCCAACGAGAAGGGCGGCACCGGCAAGTCGACCACCGCGGTCCATGTCGCCGTCGCGCTGGCCTATCGCGGCGCGCGGGTGGCCGCGATCGATCTCGATCCGCGCCAGCGCACGCTCTATCGCTACTTCGAAAACCGGGCCGAGACCTCCGCGCGGCGGGGCATCGAGCTGCCGACCGCGCGGTTCGAAGTGTTCGAGGGCGGCGCCCCGCAGGAGCTCGAGGCGACCGTGGCGACGCTCGCGCAGGATTGCGACTTCGTGGTGTTCGACACCCCGGGGCGCGACGATCCGCTCGCGCGCCACGCCGCGACCGAGGCCGACACGCTGGTCACCCCATTGAACGACAGCTTCGTCGATTTCGACCTCATCGGCCAGGTCGATGCCGAAACCTTCAAGGTGCGCCGGCTGTCGTTCTACGCCGAGCTGATCTGGGAAGCGCGGATCAAGCGCAGCCGCAGCCAGCTCGAGCAGGGGCGGCGCGAGATGGACTGGGTGGTGGTGCGCAACCGCACCGGCCATGTCGAGGCGCGCAACATGGTTCGTATCGAGGCCGCGCTGAAAGAGCTGTCGAAGCGCGTCGGCTTCCGCGTCGCCAGCGGTCTCAGCGAGCGCGTGATCTACCGCGAGCTGTTCCCGAGCGGACTCACGCTGCTCGACAAGGGGCACCTGGGCGAGCTCGGCACCAGCCACCTCGTCGCCCGGCAGGAATTGCGTGCGCTGGTGCTCGCGCTCAACCTGCCGATGCCCACCGCCCGCGAGCCCGAGCTGGCGCTCGCCTGAGGCGCTTTCGGCTGTCCTACAGGGCTTCGGCTCGCTATGCCGGGCGGTGTGGTTGCGTCTTTCATCGAGTCCGAGCCTCGCGCGAACCCATGTGGCGGAAGATCACATCCCGGGTTGGTTTACCTTGTCTAACTCGTTGTCTTTGGCGAATTTCCTTTCGCGAGCCTGTTTTGTAAAATACCCCGATCGGTGTCAGGTCGTCCTCGCTGGGCCCCTCTCATCCGCGCCGGCGATGCGGAGGCGCGGATGATCAAGTTTCTCCTGCTCGCCCTGCTGGTCGCGGTCGGCGTGCGCTGGGCGTTGGGGAAATGGCCTTGGGATTTCCTGCGCGCGAAACCGACCCGCGACCAGGCCGTTCTCCAGGCACGCAAGCTGCTCAGCGTTCGGGAGGAAGCCTCGCGGGGTGAGATCGTCGACGCGCACAGGCGGCTGATCGGACGAGTCCACCCCGATCGTGGCGGCACGAACGCACAAGTGCACGAGGCGAACGCCGCGCGCGACTTGCTGCTCGGCGAGTTGCCCGACCGAACATGAGGAAAGCCGCTTTGAGCCACGCCTTCGATCCCACGACCTTGCGCGAATACGACATCCGCGGGGTGATCGGCGAGACCCTCGGTCCCGACGACGCGCGCGCGATCGGGCGCGGGTTCGCCACGATGCTGCGCGCGGCGGGCGGTAAAAAGGTCGCGGTCGGCTACGACGGACGGGTCAGCAGCCCGATGCTCGAGCATGCGCTGATCGAGGGGTTGACCGCGTCGGGCTGCGACGTCGTCCGGATCGGCATGGGGCCGACCCCGATGCTCTACTACGCCGAGGCCTCAGCCGATGACGTGGATGGCGGCATCCAGATAACCGGCAGCCACAATCCCGCCAATTACAACGGCTTCAAGATGGTATTTCAGGGGCGCCCGTTCTTCGGCGCCGATATCCAGGACATCGGGCGCCACGCCGCGGCCGGCGAGTGGGCCGACGGCACGGGCACGGTCGAGAGCCGCGAGGTCCTGGAGCGCTACGTGGAGCGGCTGCTCGCGGGCCTCGACGGCATCCCCAGCGACCAGCTCGCCGGATTGCGGATCGGCTGGGACGCCGGCAACGGCGCCGCCGGACCCGCGCTCGAGGCGCTCGCCGCGCGATTGCCGGGCGAGCACCACCTGCTGTTCACCGACGTCGACGGTAATTTCCCCAACCATCATCCCGATCCCACCGAGGAGAAGAACCTCGCCGACTTGCGCGCGCTGGTCGCCGCCAAGCAGCTCGACTTCGGAGTGGCTTTCGACGGCGACGGCGACCGGATCGGCGCGATCGACGGCGAGGGCCAGGTGATCTGGGGCGATCAGCTGTTGATGATCTATGCCGAGGATCTGCTCGGCAAGCGGCCCGGCGCGACGGTGATCGCCGACGTCAAGGCCAGCCGCGCGCTGTTCGAGCGGGTCGCCGAGCTCGGCGGCACCCCGCTGATGTGGAAGACCGGGCACAGCCTGATCAAGTCCAAAATGAAGGAAGTCGCCTCGCCGCTGGCGGGCGAGATGAGCGGCCACGTGTTCTTCGCCGACACCTACTACGGCTACGACGACGCGCTCTACGCCGCGGTCCGGCTGATCGCCGCGAGCGCCCGGCTGGGCAAGTCGGTTACCGATCTGCGCAGCGCGATGCCCGAAACCGTCAGCACCCCCGAGCTGCGCTTCCAGGTCGACGAGGCCCGCAAGTTCGCCGCCATCGAGGAAGTCCGGGCGCGGCTCGCCGGGTCGGACCTCGAAGTGAACGACATCGACGGCGTGCGGGTGACCACGCCCGACGGCTGGTGGCTGCTGCGCGCCTCGAACACGCAGGACGTGCTCGTCGCCCGCGCCGAAAGCGACAGCCGCGAAGGGCTCGATCGCCTGGTTGCCCAGATCGACGCGCAGCTCGAGGCGAGCGGGCTGGCCCGCGGGCCGCAGGCGGGGCATTGAGCGGCCGGAGCATTCGCAGCTCTCGCGCTGTGCCCGGATGACCGCCGGCGTTCCTCCTGAGATCGACGCCTGGTTCGCCAGCCGTGGCTGGCGCGTGCGACGGCACCAGGTGGACATGCTCGCGGCGAGCGACGCGGGGCGGCACGCGCTGCTGGTGGCCGATACCGGCGCAGGCAAGACGCTCGCCGGGTTCCTGCCGACGCTGGCCGAGTTCACCCCCTCCCGCCTGGCCGGCGCCGATCCGCCGGAGGGCTTGCACACGCTTTACGTCAGTCCGCTGAAGGCGCTGGCGCACGACGTGCAGCGCAACCTCGTCACCCCGATCGAGGAGATGGGGCTGCCGGTCCGGGTCGAAACGCGCAGCGGCGACACCCCCTCCGACCGCAAGCGGCGCCAGCGCGAGCGCCCGCCGCATGTGCTGCTGACGACGCCCGAATCGCTCTCGCTGCTGCTCAGCTATCCGGATAGCCTCGCGCTGTTCGCCGGGCTCAGGCGAGTGGTGATCGACGAGGTCCACGCGTTCGCCACCGGCAAGCGCGGCGACCTGCTGGCGCTCGCGCTGAGCCGGCTCCAGGCGATCGCGCCCGGCATGCAGCGCGCCGCGCTGTCGGCCACGCTGGCGAACCCCGAGGGTTTCCGCGAGTGGCTCGCGCCGTGGGGCGAGATCGACAGCGTCGAGCTCGTCGAAGGCGAGCCGGGGGCGCCCGCCGAGGTCGACATCCTCCTGCCCGAGGAGGCCAGCGTTCCCTGGGGCGGGCACGCGGCGATCTGGGCGATCCCCCAGCTTTACCGCGAGATCAAGCGCAACCGGACCACGCTGATTTTCACCAACACCCGCTTCCTCGCCGAGTACATCTTCCAGGAACTGTGGAACGCCAACGAGGACACGCTCCCGATCGGCGTCCACCACGGCTCGCTCAGCAAGGAGGCGCGGCTCAAGGTCGAAGGAGCGATGGCCCGCGGCGAGCTGCGCGCGCTGGTCGCCACCGCCAGCCTCGACCTCGGAATCGACTGGGGCGACATCGACCTGGTCGTGCAGATGGGCGCGCCCAAGGGCTCGAGCCGTCTGCTGCAGCGGATCGGACGCGCCAATCACCGGCTCGACTGCCCGAGCCGCGCGATCCTCGTGCCGGGCAACCGCTTCGAGTTTCTCGAGGCGACCGCCGCCAAGGAAGCGGTCGACGAGGGCCAGCGCGACGGCGAGGACTTCCGCCCCGGCGGGCTCGACGTGCTTGCGCAGCACGTGATGGCGTGCGCCTGCGCCGCCCCGTTCCAGGAAGCGGCGCTGCTGGCGGAGGTGCGCTCGAGCCTCGCTTACGCCTGGCTCGATCAGGCGGCGTGGGAGCGCGTGCTGCACTTCGTCGCCACCGGCGGCTACTCGCTCCAGGCATACGACAAGTTCAAGCGCATCGTGCGCGACAAAGCCGGGGTGTGGCGGCTGACGCATCCCGAGCATGCCCAGCGGCACCGGCTGAACGCCGGGATCATCGTCGACAACGAGATGATCGAGATTCGCTTCCGTAACGGGCGCTCGCTCGGCAAAGTGGAGGAGCAGTTCGCCGCCTCGCTATCGAGCGGCGACACGTTCCGTTTCGCCGGCATGGATTTGGAGGTCGAGGCGCTCAAGGACCTCGAGCTCCTCGTCCGCGCGGCGAAGAAATCGGCCACGATCCCCAGCTACATGGGCCTGCGCCTGCCGCTCACCACGCACCTCGCCACCCGGGTGCGCGAGATGCTGGTCGAGCGCGCCGCCTGGGCGCGCTTCCCCGACGACGTGCGCGAATGGCTCGAGGTGCAGGACTGGCGCAGCGCGATGCCCGGGCCCGGCACGCTGCTGGTCGAAAGCTTCCCGCACGCGAAGAAGCACTACACGGTCTATTACACCTTCATCGGCTGGAACGCGAACCAGAGCCTGGGGATGCTGATCACCAAGCGGATGGAGGAGAGGGGCCTGATGCCGCTGGGCTTCAATGCCAACGACTATTGCCTCGCGGTGTGGGGCATGAAGCCGGTGACCGATCCGGCGCCGCTGTTATCGCCCGACATCCTCGCCGACGAGTTCGTCGACTGGGTGCAGAATTCGCACCTGCTGCGCCGCGCGTTCCGCGAGGTCGCAGTGATCGGCGGGCTGGTCGAGCGGCAGCATCCGGGCAAGCGCAAGACCGGCAAGCAGGTGACCTTCTCGACCGACCTGATCTACGACGTGCTGCGCAAGTACGAGCCCGATCATGTGCTGCTCGAGGCGGCCTGGGCCGACGCGCGCACGCGGATGACCGACATCGGCCGCCTCGCCGACCTGCTCGACACCGCGGCGGAGCAGCTGCTCCACGTCGAGCTCGAGCGGGTGAGCCCGCTGGCGGTGCCGGTGATGACGCTGATCGGCCGCGAGCGCATACCCGAGGGCGCGGCCGACGATGCGCTGCTGCTCGAGGCCGAGACGCTCGCGGCGGCGGCGATGCGGGTCGAGGAGCGTGTGCCGGAAGAGAAGGACTAGCCTCGGTCGGGGCGCGCGTGGCGCAGGAATCGTCGCAACCTAGATTAACCGGCGGAACGGCCGGCCCGACCGGTCCGTTCGCGGGCCATGCGGGTCCACTATTTGCGCTGCGGCACCGATTGTCCGTTCGGAGGCGCGCTGTTCGACGGGTTCAGCCTCGGCGTGCTGGGCGACATCCCCTGCGCTGCGCAGCTGATCGAGACCGACGACGGCCTGGTGCTCATCGACACCGGCTACGGCACCGAGGACGTGCGCCATCCCCACCCGCGGCTGAGCAAGTTCATGCGCGGCCTGCTCAACATCCGCTTCCGTGAGCGCGAGACGGCCCTGCACCAGGTCAGGGCGCTCGGCTTCAGCGCCCGCGACGTCCGGCACATCGTGCTCACCCATCTCGATTTCGACCACGCCGGCGGGATCGAGGACTTCCCCGAAGCGAGGGTCCACGTGATGGCTGCCGAGCGCACGGCCGCCGAGCGGTTGCGCACGGGCTTCATCGCGCGGCGGCGATACCGCCCGGCGCAGTGGGACGCGATCGGCGACTGGCGGACCTACGACAGCGGGCACGGCGAGCGCTGGTTCGGATTCGACCGCGTCAGTGCGCTCGACGGCCTGCCGCCCGAGATCCTGATGGTCCCGCTGCCCGGCCACACCGCAGGCCACGCCGGCGTCGCGGTGCGCACCGCGGAGGGCTGGGTGCTCAACGCGGGTGACGCCTATTTCTACCGCCGCGAGCTCGATCCCGACCGCCGGCGGTGCACGCCAGGTTTGCGGTTCTACCAGGCGATGATGGACACCGACCGCGAGCTGCGCTTCGCCAACCAAGAGCGGCTGCGGGGCCTCAAGCGCGCGCACGGGGCCGAGGTGGCGATCTTCTGCTCGCACGATTCGCGCGAGCTGGCCGCGCTTCAGTCGGCCGGTCTCGCAGGGCTGCGCGGGCTCGGCCGCGCGATGGCGGCCGGCAGCGCCCCCGGCGCCGCGCCAGCCTGAGTCATTCAGACCGCACAGAAAAGGGGCGGATCGCTCCGCCCCTTTTCATCGATCGGTAATGGCGGCCTCGCGTCAGCCGCCGGCAGCCTTGCCGAACTGGCGATATTTCTCGTTGCCGACGAAGCCGAACTTGCTGACGCCCGAACCCTTGATGATGTTGAGCGTGCGGATCGCCAGGTCGTAGCTCGCCTGCTGGTCCGGCTCGAACTGCAGCTCCGGCTCGGGGTTGATCGCCTTGCTCTGGTTGAGCAGGTTCACCAGCTGGCCGTCATTGATCGGATTGCCGTTCCACAGAATCTGGTTGTCCGGCGTGAGCACGATCTTGTTCTTGATCGGCTCGACGATCACGTCGGGCGGATTGGGCTGGGGAGACGGCAGGTCGATGTCGACCGAGTGTGTCGCCACCGGAATGGTGATGATGAACATGATCAGGAGCACGAGCATGACGTCGATCAACGGCGTCGTGTTCATCTCCATCATCGGCGAGCCATCGTCCTTGCCGCCTGACATTGCCATGAGAAGCTACTCCTGAATTCTCTGCCGCCGCGGATCGGTCACGCGTTCGGATCGACCTGGTTCGAGATGAAGCCGACGGTGGGATAGCCCGCCGCCTGCACGTTATAGATCGCCCCGGCGATGCAGCGCCACGGCGCATTGACGTCGCCGCGGATGTGGACCTGCGGAATGTCTTCCGGGTTCTCCATCAGCGCCTCGGGGCCGCCGGCGGCCTGAACGATCGAGTCGAGCCGCTCGAACGCCTGATCGTAGAGCTCCTGCGAATCGACCGGGGTGGTGTTGTTGAAGTAGACCCGGCATTCGCCGTTGCGCGAAGCGCCCTGGTAGCCGGGCTCGCCCGCGCTACGGCCATTGTCGTCGGTGGTGCTGACGGTCAGCAACAGGTTCTCGACCTTGTCCTTCGATTCCACCGACTGCATCACCGGAAGCTTCAGCTTCTCGATCGTCTGGATCGCGACCGGCACCGCGATCAGGAAGATGATCAGGAGCACCAGCATCACGTCGACCAGCGGCGTGGTGTTGATGTCCGACATCGGCGTCTCGGTGACGTTTCCGCCTGTCGAAATGGCCATTGGCTTCCTATCCTAATTCACGTCTGCGAGAGGTCGGGAGGGGCGCGCTCGCCCCTCCCCTGGCCACCCGCAGCA
>JBHWTG010000206.1:0-8329 GCA_043427735.1 Tsuneonella sp.
TTGTCGCGCCCCGCCCCCGCCGGGGATGCGATAGGATTTCTTGGTGTCCTCGGGCAGCGCGAAGAACGCCTTCGACAGCGCCTCGGCCCGGGCGATCAGCTCGGCCGGGATGCCGTGGTCGCGGATCACCGCGAACCCGTATTCGCGGAAGGACCGGCCGAGCTCGTCGGCGACCTCGTCGAGCGGGCGGGCGATGGAGACGGAGGCGATCTCGGACATGGCGACTCTCAAGCGGGAAGGAACAGGCCGGCGAGCGCGGCGCTCATCAGGTTGGCGAGACTGCCCGCAGCAAGCGCGCGCAGGCCGAGCCGGGCGATCACCGGGCGCTGGTTGGGGGCGAGCCCGCCGGTCACCGCCATCTGGATCGCGATCGACGAGAAGTTGGCGAAGCCGCATAGCGCAAAGGTGACGATCGCGCGGCTGCGCGTGTCGAGCGCTTCGGGCCCGAGCTGGCCGAGATCGATGAAGGCGACGAATTCGTTCAGCACCATCTTGGTGCCGAACAGCCCGCCGGCGATCGGGGCCTGGTCCCACGGCACGCCAATCAGGAACATGACCGGGGCGAACAGCACGCCGAGCCCCGCCTGGAAGCTCCAGTTCTGATAGCCGAGCAGCCCGCCGACCCAGCCGAGCACGCCGTTGGCGAGCGCCACCAGCGCGACGAACGCGAGCACCATCGCGCCCACCGCGACCGCGAGCTTGACGCCCGTCTGCGCGCCTTGCGCCGCGGCTTCGATCACGTTGGCGGGCTTGTGCCCTTCCTCGAACGTCTCGGCGAGCTCGACTTCGTGCGGCTTGCCTCCTTCGACCAGCGCGGCCGGCCCTTCGGCGCTGATGCGCGCTTCGGGCAGCTCGATCTTGCCTTCGGTCACCGGCGCCGGCTCGGCGAGGTCGGGCATGACGATCTTGGCCATCAGGATGCCGCCGGGCGCCGACATGAACGCAGCGGCGAGCAGGTAGGGCAGGTACTCCTCGCCCAGCAGCCCCGCGTAGGCGGCCAGAATGGTGCCCGCGACCCCGGCCATGCCAACGGTCATCAGCGTGAACAGCTGGCTCTGCGACAAGGCCGCGAGATAAGGGCGCACCACCAGCGGGCTCTCGGACTGGCCGACGAATATGTTCGCCGCCGCGCCCAGCGCCTCGACCCGGCTCACGCCGGTGACCCAGCCGATCGCGCCGCCGACCCAGCGCACGATCCGCTGCATGATCCCGAGGTGGTATAGGATCGACACCAGCGCGGCGAAGAACACGATCACCGGCAGCGCGCCCAGCGCGAAGGTATTGGCGAGCGGGTTCTCGCGCCCGAACAGGAACGCGGTGCCTTCGTTGGCGTAGCTGAGCAGCGCGGCAACCCCGTCGGACATGCCCTGAATGCCGGCGACGCCCCACGGGGTGCGCAGGACGATGAAGGCGATCAGCGCCTGCAGCGCGAACGCGGCGAGCACCACCCGCGGGCGGATGCGGCGCTTGGCGTTCGACAGCACGAACGCGATGGCGAGGATCGCGACGATCCCCAGAAAGCTGGCGACGACGGGCGGCATGAATCGGTGCGTTAGCCGGAACAACCTATGGTGGAAACCGCTTTCGGGCGGCCGCCCGACCGCTTTCCTTTTGGCGGGCGCCCTGCCACATGCCGGCGATGGTCGAGACCTCCGCCGAACCCGCCGTGCCGCGCGTCCCGCGCGCGCTGTTCGTCTATCTGCTGCTCTATGGCGGGATGACCGTGGTCGCGGGCGTGATGGCGTACAAGCAGGTCGCGCTCTGGCCGACGAACCTGGCGGTCGAATCGGGCATCTTCGCGTTCCTGCTGCTGGTGGTGATCTCGAGCACCGTGGCGCAGCTCTACGGGGACGCGCTCGCGCGCAAGATCGTCTGGTGGGGCTTCCTGCCGCTGCTGGTCTCCTCGCTGCTGATGCAGCTCGTGCTCAACCTTCCCGCCTCGGCGGAGATGACCCAGTTCCGGGCCGACGACCTTGCCGCGTTCGAGCGCGTCCATTCGCAGCTCTGGCGGGTGTGGCTCGCCGGCCCCGCGGCGTACATCGTGTCGCTGCTGCTCAACGTGTGGATTTTCTCGCGCCTGCGCGGCAGCGGCGACGGCGGCAGCACGATCGGCCTGATGGTGCGCGGGGCGATCGCCTCGGCGCTGAGCCAGGCGATCGATTCGGTGATCTTCATCACGCTGGCATTCTACGGCGAGTTCGACATCACCAGCCTGCTGAAGGGCCAGGTGCTGGCCAAGGTCGCGCTGTCGTTCGTGCTGGTGCCGCCGCTGATCGCGCTCGGCGTCGCGGTCGCGCGCCGGCTCGACGCCCGGCCGCTCTAGCGAGCGGTCAACCGTTCACCAGCTCCTTGAGCGTCTTTTCGGTCAGGGGCTTGGTGAGCACCTCGACCTCGCGCTCGAGCCCGGCGAGCAGCCGCGGGCTGGGGTTGCCGGTCATCAGCACGATCGGGGTCTCGATCCGCTCCGCGTCCATCGCCTTGACCAGCTCGACGCCGCCCATTCCGGGCATGGTGACGTCCGACAGCACCAGGCGGAAGCGCGGCGCATCCTGCCGCAGCACCGCGAGCGCCTCGCGCCCGTTGGCTGCGGAGGTCACCGCCATGCCGAGGTCCTCGATCACGTCGGCGAGGATCGTGCGCACGAGATCGTCGTCGTCGACCAGCAGCACGCGGCCGCGACCCTTGGGGGCCGCGTCCGTCCGCGCCGCCTTCTCGCCTCGGTCCCCCCGCTCGATTTCGCCGCCGTCCGCGTCCTCGGCGCAGGCCTGCGCGGTGGGCAGCACGATCTCCACCAGGGTCCCGCCATCCGGGGGACGGTGAAACGACAGGGTTCCACCCGATTGCTCGACGAACCCGGCGACCATCGACAACCCGAGCCCGGTGCCCTTGCCGGCCGGCTTGGTGGTGAAGAACGGCTCGGTGATCTTCTTGGCGATCTCCTCGGGAATGCCCGTGCCGTGGTCGCGCACCGCAATGCGCAAACGGTCGGCGGCGGGCCCTTCCGTCGGGGGGAGCGCGATATCGACCTCCACGGTTCCGCCGTCGGGCATGGCGTCGCGGGCGTTGATGATGAGGTTGAGGATCGCCAGGGTGAGCTGCGAGGGATCGGCGTAGAATTCGCAGTCGCCGCAGTCCGCCTGCCATTCGATCCGGTAATCGCGCCCCAGCGCATGCTCGGCGAGCGGCAGAACCGACTGGCGCAACTCGTCGGGGTGCACGGGAACCGGCAGCAGCGCCTGCTTGCGCGCGAACGACAGCAGGCTCTTGACCAGCGTCACCCCCTGGTTCGCCGCCTGGCGCATCTGCGCGACGATCTGTTCGGCCTGCTCGTTCATCGGCACCCGGCGCGAGAGCAGTTCGAGCCCCCCGAGGATGGCCGCCAGCAGGTTGTTGAAATCGTGCGCCACCCCGCCGGTGAGCTGGCCGAGCGCGTCGAGCTTCTGCGCCTGGAGCAGCTGGCTTTCGAGCACGCTTTGCTCGGTCACGTCGGTGATCGAGCCCACCCAGGTGTCCTCGCCGACGCGCACCGCCTGCTCGAGGAAATAACGCGTCGAGCTGGCGTCGGCCGCCCAGCGATAGCGCACCTCGGCCCGATCCCCCTCGCGCCCGTTGGCGGCGTAGGCGCGGGCGATCTCGGCCCGGTCGTCGGCCGGAATGCGCGCTTCCCACTGCGGGTCGTCGAGCCGGGCGGCATCGTCGTCGCGCGCATGCGGCGGATCGTCGGTGTCGCGCACCACGCGCCGCCGCAGGCTGCCATCGTCGGAATACGAGGCCTCGAACAGGATCACCGGGAGCGACTTGAGGATCGCCGCCTGGCGCAGACGCGCGGCCTGCAGCTCGCGGTCGATCTCGAGCCGCTGCTGCTCGGCGCGCAGCTTCGCGGCCTGCGCCTCGCGCTCGGCGCGGTTGCGCTCCTCGACCTCGTGGCGCAAGTTGAACAAGTCGACGAACACCGCGGTCTTCGAGCGCAGGATCAGCGGGTCGACCGGTTTGAACACGTAGTCCACCGCGCCCATCTCGTAGCCGCGCACCAGGTGCTCGGTCTCCTTGTTCACCGCCGACAAGAAGATGATCGGGATGCGCGCGGTCTGATCGCGGCTGCGGATCAGCCCGGCGGTCTCGTAGCCGTCCATGTCGGGCATGAACACGTCGAGCAGGATCACGGCGAACTCGTCGTGCAGCAGCGCGCGCAGCGCATCACGGCCCGAGGAGACGGTGACCACCTCGGCGAGCGTCTCGAGCACTTCGCTCAATGCCAGCAGGTTGCGCTGATCGTCGTCGACGATGAGGATCTTCGCGCCCTGGTGGCCCGCAGCGCGGGTTCGCGCCTCCATTCGCTCAGCCGCCGTCACGCCGCGCGATCCTGCGCGCGCGAACGGCCGATCCATACCCGCACCAGCGCGAGCAGCAGATCGATGTCGACCGGCTTGGAGATGTAATCGGAGGCGCCTGCGTCGAGGCACTTCTGGCGGTCGCCCTTCATCGCCTTGGCGGTGACCGCGATCAGCGGCACGTGCGCGATCGATGGGGTGGCGCGGATCCGGCGCATTGTTTCGTAGCCGTCCATCTCGGGCATCATGATATCGACCAGCGCGATGGCAATGTCGGGCGTGCGCTCGAGGATGGCGATGCCTTCGGCGCCGCGCTCGGCATGGAGGATCGTCGCGCCCTGGCTTTCGAGCACGCTGGCGAGCGAATAGATATTGCGGATATCGTCATCGACGATCAGCACCTTGACCCCGGGAAGGTCCTGCATCGCCGCCGCGTGCCCGTGCGAACGCGCCTTCGCGCGCTTCGGCGCCGTGCGCGGCTTGCGCCGCGGCCTCGCGTCGCGGGCAATCTCGGCGAACTCCGCCACGAGCCGGTCGCGCTCGGCCGGCTTCTCGATCACTTTGGCCGCGCCGAGCGTGAGCGCGTGCTCGGCCTGCTCGGCGCCCGAGATGACATAGACCGGGATCTCGCGTGTCTCGGGTTCGTGTCGCAGCAGATCGAGCAGCACGAACCCGTCGATGTCGCTAAGGCCGAGATCGAGCGTGATCGCCGTCGGGCGCAGCTTGCGCACCATCGCGGTGGTGCCCGAGCCGGCCGACGAAATGACCCCCTTGAGCCCCGCCTCGCGCGCCACATCGAGCAGGATCGAGGCATACGTCGGGTCGTCCTCGACGATCAGCACGAACGGCGCATCGCCGAGCGTGTCGCGGTCGTCGGGCTGCGCGGCGGGCGCCGGAGGAGCGGGCTCGGGCGCCGCGGGCTCGGGCAGCGCCAACGCGGGGCTCACACCCGGCGACTGGAGCGGCACATAGAGCGTGAAGGTCGAGCCGCGGCCCACCTCCGAGCGCACCCGGATCTCGCCGCCGAGCAGGCGGGCGATCTCGCGGCTGATCGACAGGCCGAGCCCGGTGCCGCCGTACTTGCGGCTGGTCGTCCCGTCGGCCTGCTGGAACGCCTCGAAGATCAGCCGCTGCTTGTCTTCCGGAATGCCGATGCCGGTGTCGGTGACCGAAATCTCGATCGCCTGCTCGGCGTCGCGCAGCACCGGGTGGTTGGCGGTCCACCCCTCGTGCACGGCGCGCACCGCGACGCGCACGCTGCCGCGCGAGGTGAACTTGAAGGCGTTCGACAGCAGGTTAAGCACGACCTGCTGGAGCCGCTTCTCGTCGGTGCGGATCGTCGCCGGCAGCGACGGCGCGAAATCGACCGCGAATTCGAGGCCCTTCTCCGAAGCGAGCTGGCGGAAGGTCCGCTCCAGGTGCTGCTCGAGCGCGGCCAGCGGCATGTCGCCGAGCTCGATCGAGACGGTGCCCGATTCGATCTTCGACAGGTCGAGAATGTCGTTGATGAGATTGAGCAGGTCGGTGCCGGCGGCGTGGATCGTGCGCGCGAATTCGGTCTGCTTCTGGTTGAGGTTGCCCTGCTGGTTGTCGGCCAGCAGCTTCGACAGGATCAGCAGCGAATTCAATGGCGTGCGCAGCTCGTGGCTCATGTTGGCGAGGAACTCGCTCTTGTACTTCGAGGTGATCTCGAGCTGTTCGGCCTTCTCCTCGACCGCGCGGCGGGCCATGTCGATCTCGAAGTTCTTCGCTTCGACCTGGCGCTTCTCGTTCTCGAGCAGCTGCGCCTTTTCCTGCAGCTCCTCGTTCTTGGCGTGAAGCTCCCCCTGCTTGGTGGTGAGCTCGGTCTGGCGTGCCTGCAACTCCTGCGTGAGCAGCTGCGATTCCTTGAGCAGCTCCTCGGTACGCATTGTCGCGGCAATCGTGTTGAGCACGATGCCGACGGTCTCCATCAGCTGCACGAGGAAGCTGTGGTGCGTCTCGTTGAGTTCGTCGAACGAGGCCAGCTCGATGACCGCCTTGACCTCGTCTTCGAACAACGCGGGCAGGATGTTGATGCTGGCGGGAGCGGCGCTGCCGAGGCCCGAGCCGATCCGGACATACTCTCCGGGAACCCCGCTCAGCCGCAGCGGCCGCTTGTCCGCCGCCGCCTGCCCGATCAGTCCTTCGCGCAGCTCGAAGCGGTGCTTGAGTTCCGCGCGCTTGTCCGCCCCGTAGCTCGCCACCAGATCGAGCACCGGCCCGGTGTCGTTCTCGTTGGCGACGTAGAACACGCCGTACTGCGCGTTCACCAGCGGGGCGAGCTCGCTCATGATGAGGTTGGAGATGGTCGCCAGATCGCGCTCGCCCTGCAGCATGCGCGAGAAGCGCGCGAGATTGGTCTTGAGCCAGTCCTGCTCGGCGTTCTTGAGCGTCTGATCCTTCAGGTTAAGGATCATCTCGTTGATGTTGTCCTTGAGCGCGGCCATCTCGCCCGAGGCCTCGACCGCGATCGAGCGGGTGAGATCGCCCTTGGTGACCGCGGTCGCCACCTCCGCGATCGAGCGGACCTGGTTGGTGAGGTTGGTCGCCATCGCGTTGACGTTGTCGGTGAGGTCGCGCCACAGCCCGGCCGCGCCCGGCACGCGCGCCTGCCCGCCCAGCCGGCCCTCGACGCCGACTTCGCGCGCGACGTTGGTCACCTGATCGCCGAACGCCGAAAGCGTCTCGATCATTCCGTTGATCGTTTCGGCGAGGCTGGCGATCTCCCCCTTGGCGTCGAAGGTCAGCTTGCGGTTCAAATTGCCCTGCGCGACCGCGGTTACGACGCCGGCGATCCCGCGCACCTGGTTGGTCAGGTTGGTTGCCATCAGGTTGACGTTGTCGGTCAGGTCCTTCCAGGTCCCGCCGACCCCGGGCACTTGCGCCTGCCCGCCGAGCTTGCCCTCGGTGCCGACCTCGCGCGCCACCCGCGTCACCTCGCTGGCGAATGAATTGAGCTGATCGACCATCGTGTTGATGGTGTTCTTGAGCTCGAGGATCTCGCCCTTCACGTCGACCGTGATCTTTTTCGACAGGTCGCCCCGGGCCACCGCGGTGGTCACCTCGGCGATATTGCGCACCTGGCCGGTGAGATTCTCGGCCATCGAGTTCACGTTGTCAGTGAGGTCCGCCCAGGTGCCCGCCACTCCGCGCACTTGCGCCTGCCCGCCAAGCTTGCCCTCGGTGCCGACCTCGCGCGCGACGCGGGTCACCTCGCTGGCGAACGAATTCAGCTGATCGACCATCGTGTTGATGGTGTTCTTGAGCTCGAGAATCTCGCCCTTGACGTCGACAGTGATTTTTTTGGACAGGTCGCCGAGCGCCACCGCGGTGGTGACCTCCGCGATGTTGCGCACCTGACCGGTGAGGTTCGCAGCCATCGCGTTGACGTTCTCGGTCAGGTCCTTCCAGGTCCCGCCGACGCCTTCGACCTGCGCCTGCCCGCCGAGACGACCCTCGGTGCCGACTTCGCGAGCGACGCGGGTCACCTCGCTGGCGAACGAATTGAGCTGGTCGACCATCGTGTTGATGGTGTCCTTGAGCTCGAGAATCTCGCCCTTGACGTCGACAGTGATCTTCTTCGACAGGTCGCCGCGCGCGACCGCGGTGGTGACCTCGGCGATGTTGCGCACCTGCCCGGTGAGGTTTCCGGCCATCGCGTTGACGTTCTCGGTCAGGTTCTTCCAGGTGCCGCCGACGCCCGCGACTTGCGCCTGCCCGCCGAGCTTGCCCTCGGTCCCCACCTCGCGCGCCACCCGCGTCACCTCGCTGGCAAACGAGTTCAGCTGATCGACCATCGTGTTGATGGTGTTCTTCAGCTGCAGGATCTCGCCCTTGACGTCGACGGTGATCTTCTTCGAGAGATCGCCCTTCGCCACCGCCGTGGTCACGTCGGCGATGTTGCGCACCTGCGACGTCAGGTTCGACGCCATCGAGTTGACCGAGTCGGTCAGGTCCTTCCAGGTGCCGGCCAACTA
>JBHWTG010000207.1:0-5245 GCA_043427735.1 Tsuneonella sp.
TAAGTGGCGCGCCATTCGCTGCAGTGGCGGTGCGATCTGCTCGCCGCGTGGGAAGCGCTGCTCGACCGGCTCGGCGGCCCCGGCGATCCCGAGTTCGTCGACTGGCTGGCGGTCGAGCGCAACGAAGCGCGCGAGTTCGACGTCGGGCTGCATCGCCACTGGCTCGACCCGATGAAGCCGTTCGCGCAAGTCGTGCTCGAGTCCGCGCACGGCGTGATGCTGACCAGCGCGACACTCAAGGACGGGCCCGATTGGGCGCCCGCCATCGCCCGCAGCGGGGCCGCGCACATCGAGGCGACCCCGCGCCTGAGCGAGGCGGACAGCCCGTTCGACTACGCCGCCAAGGCGCAGGTGCTGATCGTCACCGACATCCAGCGCGGCGACGTGCCCGCGCTCGCCGGCGCGTATGGCCGGATCGTCGAGGCGTGCGGCGGCGGGGTGCTCGGGCTGTTCACCGCGATCCGCCGGCTGCGCGCGGTCCACGGGCGGATCGCCGATCGCCTCGCGCGCAGCGGCCTGCCGCTGTATTCGCAGCACGTCGATCCGATCGACACCGGCACGCTGGTCGACATCTTCCGCGACGATCCCGCCGCATCGCTGCTCGGCACCGACGCGCTGCGCGACGGGGTCGACGTTCCCGGGCACAGCTTGCGCTGCGTGGTGATGGAGCAGGTGCCCTGGCCGCGGCCGACGATCCTCCACCGGGCGCGCCGGGCGGCGAACGGGGGCGGCGCCTACGACGATCGGCTGATCCGCGCGCGGCTGGCCCAGGCGTTCGGGCGGCTGATCCGCAGCAAGGACGACCGCGGCCAATTCGTCGTGCTCTCGCCCGCGTTCCCCAGCCGGCTGCTCCCGGCCTTTCCGCCGGGCACTCCGGTCGTCCGCTGCACGCTCGACGAGGCTTTACATCGCCTGGCGCAGACGCGAGACGGCGGCCACGCCGCCGCCGAACCGGAGGCGTCAGAAAAGGCGACCTGATCTCGTGAAGCTGCTCGGCCTCCTGCGCCACGCGAAGTCGGACTGGGACGACATCGGCCAGCGCGACTTCGACCGGGGCCTCAACGAGCGCGGCCGGCGCGGCGCGCGGCTGATCGGCGGGCACATACTGGGCGCGGACACCTGCTTCGATCTGGTGCTGGCGAGCCCGGCGGAGCGGGTGAAGGCGACCCTGGCCGAAGCGCTCCCCGACGCCGAGGTGCGCTACGACCCGCGCATCTACCTCGCCGATGCCGACACCCTGCTCGAAGTGCTGCGCGGCGCGGGCCCGGCCGACGCCGTGCTGCTCGCCGGACACAATCCGGGCTTGCAGGACCTGCTGTTCGCGCTCGTCGCCCCGGCCAACGAGAACGCGCTGTTCGACGAGGCGGCGGTCAAGTTCCCGACCGCGACCTTCGCGCTGCTCGAGCTGGCGATCGACGACTGGGCCGCGCTCGGCAAGGAATGCGGCAAGCTGGTCCACTTCCAGCGCCCGCGCGACCTCGATCCCTCGCTCGGGCCGGAGAGTTAGGCATGGCCGTGACCGGGGCTACTTGAGCACCGCGGGCGGTTCCCCTACGCATCCCCGCGGTCACGCCGGCTTAGCTCAGTTGGTAGAGCACCTGATTTGTAATCAGGGGGTCGCGGGTTCGATCCCTGCAGCCGGCACCACTCGCTCCGCGCCGCGTTGAGCAACGGTGAAGATCGCCACCTACAACGTCAACGGGATCAACGGGCGGCTGCCGGTGCTGCTGCGCTGGCTCGAGCAGGCGCGGCCCGACGTCGTCGCGCTGCAGGAGCTCAAGGCGCCGGACGAGAAGTTTCCCGAGGGGCCGATCCGCCGGCTGGGCTACGACGTGGTCTGGCACGGGCAGAGCCGGTGGAACGGGGTCGCGCTGTTGAGCCGGGTGGGCGAGATCCACGAGACCCGGCGCGGCCTTCCCGGCGATCCCGACGACACCCACAGCCGCTATCTCGAAGCGGCCATCAACGGGGTGATCGTCGGCGGCCTGTACCTGCCCAACGGCAACCCCCGCCCGGGCCCCAAGTTCGACTACAAGCTCAAATGGTTCGAGCGTCTGACGGCGCACGCCCGGGGCCTCATCGACAGCAAGCTGCCGGTGATCCTGCTCGGCGATTTCAACGTCATGCCGACCGAGCTCGACGTCTACAAGCCCGAGCGCTGGCTCGACGACGCGCTGTTCGCGCCCGAGGTGCGCGCGGCGTGGTTCCGGCTGGTCGACCAGGGCTGGACCGACGCGCTGCGCGCGCTGCATCCGGGCGAGACGATCTACACGTTCTGGGATTATTTCCGGAACGCGTTCGCGCGCAACGCCGGCCTCAGGATCGACCATGTCCTGCTCAGCCCGCCGCTCAAGCAGCGCCTCCTCGCCGCGGAGGTCGATACCGAACCGCGAAGCTGGGAGAAGACCAGCGACCATACCCCGGTGTGGATCGAGCTGGCGGACGGTTGATCCGCGATCACAGGTGGCGCGCCGGCAGCGGGCTGCCGCGCTCCAGACGGGAGATGGTCTCGAAGTTGCTGCGCTCGATGATCCCGGGGATGAGGAAGGCGTCGATCAGCCACCACACCCCGAGCACAATCCAGCCGAGGAACAGCGGCAGCCATCCGAGGAGACCGAGCAGGAGCTGGACGATGCCGGTTCCGGTTTGACCGAGATAGAACCGATGCGCTCCGAACCAGCCGAGGAAGAACCACAGGAGGTACGCCGCGCCGGTCGATTTCCTCTGCGCCTCGAACTGCAATCTGGCGCGTGTGTTCTCGTCCATCCCCGTACCCCCCCCGATTCCGTTCGCGCCCCCAAGTGCCTGATTCTCACGGGTTTGCAAGACTGTGGCAGTCCGCGCGCCGGGTCAGTCAGATCATTGCCTCGGGCCGCACGAGCCGGTCGAAATCCGCCCCGCTCACCCCGCTCGCGAGCGCCGCTTCGCGCAAGGTCGTGCCCTCGCGGTGCGCCCGCTTGGCGATCGCGGCGGCCTTGTCGTAGCCGATCTCGGGCGCGAGCGCGGTGACCAGCATCAGCGAGTTCTCCACCCCGCGGGCGATGGTGTCGCGCCGCGGCTCGAGTCCGGCGAGCAAGTGCTCGGTGAAGCTCGCCGCCGCATCGGCCAGCAGCCGCACCGAGCGCAGCGCGTTCCATGCCATCACCGGTCGGTAGGTGTTCAATTCGAACTGGCCCTGGCTGCCGGCGAAAGTCACCGCGGCATGGTTGCCGAACACCTCGACGCACACCTGGGTGAGCGCCTCGACCTGGGTCGGGTTGACCTTGCCCGGCATGATCGAGCTGCCCGGCTCGTTCTCGGGCAGCGCCAGCTCGCCGAGCCCGGCGCGCGGGCCCGAGCCGAGCAGGCGGATGTCGCTGGCGATCTTGGTGAGGCTGACGGCGAGCGCATTGAGCGCGCCGTGGGCGAACACCAGCTCGTCGTGCGCCGCGAGCGCGGCGAACTTGTTCGGGGCGCTGGCGAACGGCAGCCCGGTCAGCGCGGCGATCCTGGCGGCAACCAGCTCGGCAAAGCCGGGGGGTGCGTTGAGCCCGGTGCCGACCGCGGTGCCCCCCTGAGCAAGCTGCCAGAGCCCGGGCAGCGCCAGCTCGACCCGCGCGATCCCTGCTTCGACCTGCGCGGCGTAGCCCGAGAATTCCTGCTCCAGCGTCAGCGGGGTGGCATCCTGCGTGTGCGTGCGGCCGATCTTGACGATGTCGGCCCAGGCCTCGGCTTTCGCCGCCAGGTCCGCGTGCATCGCCCGCAGCGCCGGGAGCAGATGCCGCGCGACCTCGCCCGCCACCGCGACGTTGATCGCGCTCGGGAAGGTGTCGTTCGAGCTCTGGCTCAGGTTGACGTGGTCGTTGGGGTGGACCGGCGATTTCGATCCGAGTTCGCCGCCGAGGAGCTGGATCGCGCGGTTGGCGATGACCTCGTTGGCGTTCATGTTCGACTGGGTGCCCGAACCGGTCTGCCACACGACCAGCGGGAAATGCTCGTCGAGGCTGCCGTCCGCCACCTCCTGCGCGGCGGCGACGATCGCCTCGGCAAGTCGCGGCTCGAGCACGCCGAGCTCGGCGTTGGCCTCCGCCGCGGCGCGCTTGATCGTGCCCAGCGCGCGCACCAGCGGCAGCGGCATCGTCTCGCCGCCGATGCGGAAGTTCTGCAAGGACCGCTGCGTCTGCGCGCCCCACAGCCGCTCGGCCGGCACCTCGATCGGGCCGAAGGTGTCGCTCTCGGTGCGGGTCGTCATCTCTGGCCTCTTTGCACCGCTTCGACGGGGCGCGAGACGGCGGAAGGTGACACGAAGTATGCACCAAGATCGGCGACCGGCGGGGATCGGCCAACCCCGGGCGAGCACATCCATGGCGATCCGTAATCGGTGGGCACGATCCGCTGCTCCTTCAGAAAAGCGAATCGGAACTGGTAGGCACGACGGCGCCTGTAGGAAAATGGTTTTTTACGCGCCATCACCTCGATGAGGCGCAAGCTCTGGCCGGGGCCTATCGGGCGGAAGCCTTGTATGTCCCCGCTTTCAGCAGCGGCCATGCCTCCTCGCAAGGCATGATCATCTGGACCATTCGTCGGCAAGGGCGACGTTCACCCCCGGCCGCGGTAACCGGCGACCCCTTGGTCGGGCACCCACAGCCCCTCGGGCGGCGCGCCGGTCTGCCAGAACACGTCGATCGGGATGCCGCCGCGCGGATACCAGTAGCCGCCGATGCGCAACCAGCGGGGTTGCATCTCCTGGGCAAGCCGCAGGCCGATCCCCACTGTGACGTCCTCGTGGAACCCGCAGTGGTTGCGAAAGCTTGCCAGGAACAGCTTCAAGCTCTTTGATTCGACTATCGTTTCCTCCGGCGCATAGTCGATCACCAGGTGCGCGAAATCGGGCTGGCCGGTCACCGGGCACAGCGAGGTGAACTCGGGCGCGGCGAAGCGCACCAGGTAGAGCGCCCCGGCGCGCGGATTGGGCACGTAGTCGAGCACGGCCTCGTCCGGTGCGGCCGGCAGTCTGCTCGCCTGCCCGAGATGGAGAGGTGTGTCGCTCATGCCGCGCATCTGGGACGAATTGGCCGGGTCCGCAAGGCGGGTGTGGACTCGCCCAGTTCAGTGCCTATTCAGCGCTTCCCACGCTTGGAATGCGCGCTCGGGAATCGATGAAACAGCTTGCCACCGCCAGTCTGATCGCGCTCGCCGCCGCCGCGCCCCTGGCCGCGCAGGAGACGCCCGCGCCCGGCGGCTTCCGTCTGCCGACCCGGACAAC
>JBHWTG010000208.1:0-9592 GCA_043427735.1 Tsuneonella sp.
AGCACGCATTTCGATCTGGTGGATGCCGCCGGCGCCCCGCTCGGGGCTGACGCGGAGCCGGCTGGCTTCACCCTTGTGCGGGCGGCGCCGGGGGAGGAGGAGCTGTTGCTCGTCGGGGTCGTCCCCGCGTGCCGCGGGCGCGGCCTCGGCACCGCGCTGCTCGAGCGCGCGGCGAATTCGGCGAGAGCCCGCGGGGCCGAGCGCCTGTTTCTCGAAATGCGCGCGAACAACCCCGCCCGGGGCCTTTACGAACGTTTCGGTTTCGAGGCCATCGGCCGGCGCAAAGCCTATTACTCGACGCTGGGCGGTGAAAAGCTCGATGCGATTACATTCGCCTGCACTCTGTAGTGTTCGACCAGGCCGCGCATAAAGTCGCCGCACGCAATCGCCAAAGCACGGCGTGCTTGTGCGTCGTGGGGAAAGCTGCTTAGGCCCCATCGGGGACCGCGCACAAAAGACTAAAACTGCATCTCTTGGATCAGAGGCTCAAAGAAAATGGACAATCTGGAAACCGATATATCGGAGACGTTGATCACCCTCACGTCCGACATCGTCGCCGCTCACGTCAGCAACAACAACGTCTCGGTGGAAGACGTGCCGGCACTGATCACCACCGTCTACGGCGCGCTCGCGGGATTGGGCAGCCCGCCGAAGGTGGAGGAAGCCCGCCCCGAACCGGCGGTGTCGGTGCGCGCGTCCATCAAGCGCGACCATCTCGTCTGTCTCGAAGACGGCAAGAAGCTCAAGATGCTCAAACGCTACTTGAAGACCAACTACAACATGACGCCCGACGAATATCGCGCGCGCTGGAACCTGCCGGCCGATTATCCGATGGTCGCCCCCGAATACGCCGAGAGGCGCCGCGAACTGGCCAAGCAGATCGGTCTCGGGCGCAAGCCCGGCCAGAAGCGCGGGCGGCGCAAGACGGCGGCGGCCTGAGACTTGAGACTTGCGCCCCGGACCCCTAGGTTCCCGGGCGCACCTCAACCCCGGAGCGCGCCTTGCACCAGACGATCGACCTCGAGCAGCTGTGCGCCGAGCGGGGCCTGCGGATCACCGAGCAGCGCCGGGTCATCGCGCAGGTGCTGTCGGCCAGCGAGGACCATCCCGATGTCGAGATGCTCCACCAGCGCGCGGCCGCGATCGATCCCAGGATCTCGATCGCGACGGTCTATCGCACGGTCCGCCTGTTCGAGGAGGCGGGGATCCTCGACCGGCACGATTTCGGCGACGGCCGCGCGCGCTACGAGGCCGCGCCCGAGGCGCACCACGATCACCTGATCGACGTCGAGACGGGCAAAGTGGTCGAGTTCGTCGACCCCGAGCTCGAGCTGCTGCAGAAGCAGATCGCGGAAAAGCTCGGCTACCGGCTCGTCGACCACCGGATGGAGCTTTACGGCGTGCGGCTCGACCGCGAGGGCTGATGGCGCACGCGCTGCCGGTTCCGCGCATTCACCCGCTCGGCCGGGCGCTGATCGGTTTCAGGCTCCTGCTGATGTTGCTGGTGCTGACGGTGTGTACCCCGCTGCACCTGCTGTGGCGCCTGGTGGGGGCCGGCCGGTGGTGGCCGCGGGTGTTCCTTTCGGCGGTCGGTCATATCGCCGGGCTGCATATCCGCATCGAAGGCAGGCCCGTGCGGGGCGCGTTGCTGCTGGCGAACCACGTCAGCTGGCTCGACATCCCGGCGCTCGCGCACGCTACCGGCAGCGCTTTCGTCGCGCACGACGGACTCGCCGCGTTTCCTTTCCTCAAATGGCTGTGCGAGATGAACGACACGGTGTTCGTCGCCCGCCACGACCGCGCGGGCATCGCCGCGCAAGTCCAGCAGGTGCGCGCGGCGATGGACCAGCGCGGGAGCCTCACGCTGTTTCCCGAAGGCACCACCAGCGACGGCAGCGGGCTGCTGCCGTTCAAGTCGTCGCTGCTGTCCGCGCTCGACCCGCTGCCCGCGGGGGTGTCGGTGCAGCCGGTGCTGGCCGCCTACGAGGACGCCGAAGCGATCGCCTGGATCGGCGAGGAGCACGGCGTCGACAATTTCAAGCGCATGCTCGCGCGGCTGCGGCCGATCCGGCTGACGCTCGCGTTCCTGCCGCCGCTCGCCGGCGAGGCGCTGGCCGACCGCAAGGCGATCTCGGCGGCGGCGCGCGAGGCGATCGCGGCGGCGATGGCGCGCTAGCGCGGCGCTCCGATTTGGGCTACCCGCCGCGCCCCATGCCTCCCCTTCCCGCCCCCAGGACCTACCGGGTCAAGAGCTTCGGCTGCCAGATGAACGTCTACGACGGCGAGCGCATGGGCGAATTGCTCGCCGCGCGCGGCATCGCCCCCGCCGCCGAGGGCGAGGAGGCCGATCTCGTCGTGCTCAACACCTGCCACATCCGCGAGAAGGCGGCGGAGAAGGTCTATTCCGACATCGGCCGGCTGACCAAGGCCGGCGCGCGGGCGGGGCGCAAACCGCTGATCGCCGTCGCCGGGTGCGTCGCCCAGGCCGAGGGCGAGGAGATCATGGCGCGCGCGCCGGCGGTGAGCATGGTGGTTGGCCCGCAAGCCTATCACCGGCTGCCCGACCTGCTCGAGCGCGCGATCAAGGGCGAGCGGGCGAGCGACACCGAGATGCCCGCGGTCGCCAAGTTCGCCGAACTGCCCGAGCGCAAGAAGCGCTTTCCGACCGCGTTCCTGACGGTGCAGGAAGGGTGCGACAAATTCTGCACGTATTGCGTGGTGCCCTATACGCGGGGGGCCGAGATATCGCGCCCGTTCGCCGATATCGTCGCCGAGGCGCGCCGTCTGGTCGAGCACGGCGCGCGCGAGATCACGCTGCTCGGGCAGAACGTCAACGCCTGGCGGGGGGTCGATTCGGAAAGTCACCCATGCGGTCTCGAGGGCGTGATAAGAGATATCGCCAAGATACCGGAGCTGCAGCGAATTCGCTACACGACCAGCCACCCGAACGATTTTTCTGAAGCGCTCCTTCGGTGTGACAGCGAGGTGCCCAAGCTGATGCCGTTCCTGCACGTCCCGGTGCAGAGCGGATCGGACCGCGTGCTGAGGGCGATGAACCGCAGCCACACCGTCGAGGGATACCTGCGGCTGCTCGACGAGGTGCGGGCGATTCGGCCCGACATCGCGCTGTCCGGCGATTTCATCGTCGGCTTCCCGGGCGAGACCGAGGACGACTTCGCCCAGACGCTGCGGCTGGTCGACGCGGTCGGCTACGCCCAGGCGTTCAGCTTCAAGTACTCGCCGCGGCCCGGCACCCCGGCCGCGGCGCTCGAGGGGCAGGTTCCGGCGGAGGTGATGGACGAGCGGCTCCAGCGCCTTCAGGCCGCGCTGCGGCGCGACCAGCTCGCGTTCAATCGCGCGTCGGTCGGCAAGCGCTGCCAGGTGCTCGTCGAGCGCGCCGGCAAGAAGCCGGGCCAGTGGCTCGGCAAGTCGCCCTGGCTGCAATCGGTGTGGTTCGAGGGCGAGCATGCGATCGGCGACATGGTCGAGGTCGAGCTGGTCGAGGCCGGGCCGAACTCGCTGGCCGGGCGGGTGTTGCAGCCGGTCCTCGCCTGAGGCTTTTCCACCACGCCCGGGGCGGCGTGCGCTTGCGCGGGCCACGGCCAGGCCACATCTTCCGACTCGCAGACCCCGAAAGGAGCGCATGGCCCGTAAACCCGTCCGCGCCGATGGCGCCCTTCCGCTTGCCCCGCTCGCCTCGCGCCGCGCGCGCAGCGAGATCGCCTTCGAGCAGCAGCGACTGCTCGGCCCCTTGTTCGGCCAGTTCGACGCCAACCTGGTGCAGGTCGAGAACCGGCTCGGGGTGTTCATCTCCGCGCGCGGCGACCGGGTGCAGATCGAGGGAAACGAGGACGCCGTGGCCCGCGCGCGCGACACGCTCAAGGCGATGTACGACCGGCTGGCGCTGGGGCAGGAGCTTGACGCCGGGGCGATCGAGGGGCTGATCGCGATGTCGGTCGAGCCGACGCTCGAGGGGATCGTGCGCGGCGGGGCCGATGCGCCGCCGGTGATGATCCGCACCCGCCGCAAGACCATCGTGCCCCGCAGCGCCGGGCAGATCCCCTACATGCAGCAGCTCGCGAGCGAGGAGATCATCTTCGCGCTCGGCCCGGCGGGGACGGGCAAGACATATCTCGCGGTGGCGCAGGCCGTCAGCCAGCTCATCAGCGGCAGCGTCCAGCGGCTGATCCTCTCGCGCCCCGCGGTCGAGGCGGGCGAGAAGCTCGGCTTCCTTCCGGGCGACATGAAAGAGAAGGTCGACCCCTATCTCCGCCCGCTGTACGATGCGCTGTACGACTGCCTGCCGCCCGAGCAGGTCGAGCGGCATATCGCCAGCGGGGTGATCGAGGTCGCGCCGATCGCCTTCATGCGCGGGCGCACGCTGGCCGACAGCTTCATCATCCTCGACGAGGCGCAGAACACCACGCGCGAGCAGATGAAGATGTTCCTCACCCGCTTCGGCCAGAACAGCCGGATGGTGGTGTGCGGCGACCCGCGGCAGGTCGATATTCCGGGCGGTGATCGGATGAGCGGCCTGGCCGATGCGGTCGACAAGCTCGAGGGGGTCGAGGGGATCGCCGTCAGCCGCTTCACCGCGGCCGACGTGGTGCGCCACCCAATCGTCGGGCGCATCGTCGAGGCCTACGAAGGACCTTCCTGATCCCTCGTCCGTTCGTGTCGAGCGAAGTCGGGACACGCTGCATAACGGTTCTCGACTTCGCTCGAACCGAACGGAATCCGGCATTTTGAATCTAGACATCGACATCGACGGCTGGCCCGGGCCGACCGACTGGGCCGACGTTGCCGAGCGTGCGCGCGAGGCGGCCGAGGCGGTGGCGCCGGAGCTCGCCAACCAGCGGCTCACCGCCAGCGTGCTGTTCACCCTCGACGAGGAGGTGCGCGTGCTCAACCGCGAATGGCGGCTGAAGGATGCGGCCACCAACGTGCTGTCGTTCCCGATGATGACCCGCGCCGAGCTGCTCGCCCTTGCGCCCGAAGGGGGGGCCGAGATGCTCGGCGACATCGCGCTGGCCCGCGAGACCTGCCTGCGCGAAGCCGCCGGGAAGGGCGTCGCGGTCGAGGATCATGCCACGCACCTGCTGGTGCACGGCCTGTTGCACCTGTCGGGCCGCGATCACCTCGACGAGGGCGAGGCCGAGGCGATGGAGGCGCTCGAGATCAAGGCGCTTGCCATGCTGGGCATCGCCGACCCATACGGGAACGCCTGAACCACAGGGGGCTTTTACGCAGGGCCATGCCCGACCACGATACCCAGCCGGGAGATCCGGACAGTAAACGCGGGCTGTGGCTCACGGTCCGCAAGTTCTTCGACACCGACGACGGCGAACGCTCCTTGCGCGAGCAGCTCGAGGACGCGATCGACGAGCACGACGCGGCCCAGGGCAGCGAGGGCGAAGCGGCGCCGGTCAACGGCGACCTGTCGCCCGTCGAGCGGCAGATGCTGCGCAACCTGCTGCACTTTTCGGAGCACGACGCCGACGACGTGGCGATTCCGCGCGGCGAAATCGTCGCGCTCAACGCCGCTGCCACGTGGGACGAAGTGGTCGCCGCGTTCGCCGAGCACGGGCACTCGCGCTTGCTGGTCTACCGCGACACGCTCGATACCGTCATCGGCATGATGCACATCAAGGACGTGTTCCCGATCATCGCCACCGGAGCCGAGCCGCCGGCCAACTGGACCGCGCTGATGCGCCAGCCGCTCTACGTGCCGCAGGCGCGCAACGCGCTCGACGTGCTCGCCGACATGCGCCAGCAACGGATCCATCTGGCCGTCGTGCTCGACGAATACTCGGGGACCGACGGGCTGATCACCATCGAGGACCTGGTCGAGGAAATCGTCGGCAATATCGAAGACGAGCACGACGATGCCGCCGAGGAGCCGATCGTCGCTCTCCCCGACGGCATGTGGGACTGCGACGCCCGCGCCGAGCTCGACGATGTGGCCGCGCGGATCGACCCTCGGCTGGCCGAAGTCGAGGAGGCGGTCGACACCCTCGGCGGCCTCACCTTCCTGCTGGCGGAATCGGTTCCCGCGGTCGGCACGGTGCTGAACCATGCCAGCGGCTGGCGGATCGAGGTCACCGACGCCGACGATACGCACGTCAAGCGCCTGCGGTTGCATCCCCCGCAAGCAAAGGAAAGTTAGCTTTCTCGCATCTGCGGCAGAACGCGCTCGACATCGCCGGCAGCCACCCGCATCTACTGCCGCGATGACCCGCCGCCTGCCTCCCTTGCGCGCGCTCGAGGCGTTCCTGCGCGTGGTCCGGCTCGGTTCGGCCCGGGCGGCAGCGACCGAGCTGGGGCTCAGCCCCTCGGCTCTTTCCCGGCGGATCGGGACGCTCGAGGAATTCGTCGGCAAGAAGCTGTTCACCCGCGCGCACCAGGCAATGCAACTGACCGACGAGGGACGCGCGTTCCACGACGCAGTGGCGCCGCACATCGAGGCGCTCGCCGCGGCGGTCGAGGCGCAGTCGGACAAGGTGGGGCTGATGCGGCTCCATCTCGGCGTGCTGCCGCTGTTCGGCAGCCAGCGGCTGTTCCCGCGGCTGCCCGAGCTGCGCAAGCTCCACCCCCGGCTGCACATCGACATCGACACCGGGCCGCACCTGCTCGACCGCGTGGGCGACACGCTGGACGCGGCGATCATCCTCCACCACGAGCCCGACCCGTCCCTCCACGCGGTGCGGCTCGACCACAACCGGGTCTACGCGATCGCCTCGTGCGAGCTCGCGTCCGAGATGGGACCGTCACCCGATTCCGCGAAGCTCGCGGCGCAGACTTTCCTCGTCCACAACGAACTACCCGACAGCTTCGTCGCCTGGCGCGAAGCCATGGGTCTCAAGCAGTTCGAGCCGGCGGCGATCGACCACTACGATTCGGGTCAACTGATCCTCGAGGCGGCGGCGCAGGGCCTCGGTATCGCGATCATGCACGACGATCACTTCAAGCGCGCGGGCGACGGCCGGCTGGCGCGGCTGTTCGACGTGGATGTCGAGAGCCCGTACTCGTACTGGTTCGTGTGCCGCCCGCGCGACCTCGACCAGCGCCCCGTGCGGCTGTTCCACGAGTGGCTGGTCAAGGCGGGCCTGTAGTCGGCACCACCGGGTCGAGCGCCTGCGCCGGCGCGCCGAGAACCCGGCGGCGCAGTTCGAGCGAGCGTTTCATCAGCGGCAGGTCGATATCGAGAAACGCTTGCGGCGACATTCCGAGAAAATCGCGAGAATCGCGAATGAAGTGCGAATGGTCGGTGTATTGCGGGTCGATCACGGCCGCCGCTTCTCCCCGCCGCGCGGCGCGCAGCGCGTGGAGCGAGCGCAGGAAGCGCGCACGCCGCAGCAGGACCTTGGGCGGAAACCCGAACGCCAGATCGGCGAGCCGCTGCAGCTTGCGCAGCGACAACCCAGTGCGCTCGCCAAGCTCGGCGACCGATTGCACGTTCTGGTCGACCAGCGCAGCCTCGATCGCCGCGATGGCCAGGTCGTCGGCCGGCGGCGGGCGCAGCACCTCGCGGAGCATCGCATCGAGGCGCTGCCTGACCTGTTCGTCGTCGCTCAGCGCCCCGAAGCGCGCCGATATCGCTTCGGGATCGAGATGCGACAGCGAGGGCCCGGGCACGATCCGGTCGGCCGCGCCGCGCGCCGGTCGGTCGAACAGCCGCAGCCAGCCGCGCGGACGAACGCCCGCCCCGATCAGGATCCCGGCGCCGGACTGCGACCACACCAGCTCGCTGCTCGGTCCGAACAGCGCCACCGGGCCGGGCCGCAGCCACTCACCGCTTATCGGGCGCACGCGCCAGTCCTCGCCGCCGGCGATGGTGATCCGCAGGCTCGCCCCGGCCGGCTCGAACGCCCCGCGATTGGCTTCGCCGTGGTTGCCCTCGACCGCGTAGAGATGGTAGCCGCTGAAGTAGGGCGCGAGATCGGGCGCCGGCCGCCACATCATCATGCGCGGGGTCTTGTCGAGCCCGCACGCCCACCGCCTGGCGGCGGCGCCCGCGCTAGCCATCGACGGTCCCCGACAGCGCCTGCGCCGGTTCGCCGAGCACCGCCTTGCGCAGCGCCAGCGACTGCTTGAGCAGCGGATTGTCGAGCTTGAGGAACGCCTGCGGGCTGATCCCGAGAAATTCCTGCGCATCGCGCACGAAGTGCGAATAGTCGGTGTAGCTGGGATCGATCGCCGCCGCCCGCTCGCGCGCCGGCGCCGCGGCGACCGCATGCAGCGAGCGCAGGAACCGCGCCCGCCGGATCAGCAGCTTGGGGGGAAACCCGAACGCCTTGCGCGCCAGCCGTTCGAGCGAGCGGGCCGACCCGCCGACCACCGCCGCAAGATCGGATACCGAGCGGCAATCGGGATCGAGCAGCGCCGCTTCGAATGCCGCCACCTTGGGATTTTCCGGCCGCGCAGGCGCCAGCGCCTGGGCGAGATAGCGGTCGAACAGCGCGGGCACCTCATCGTCGTTCCGGCTCGCCGCCAGCGCGAGCGCCAGGCCCTGCCAATCGCCGCGCAGCGCCGCCCCCGGCTCGGCTACCCGGTTGGTCCAGCTCGCCGCGTCGGCTCTTGCCAGCCGCGCCCATCCGCGCGGGAGGATGCCGATGCCGACCGTAAGCCCGGCCCCGGTATCGGACCAGGTGACGCCGCTGGTCGGCCCGAACAGCGCGATCGGCGGGACCGCCTGCCAGCTCCCGCGCGGCGGGCGCACGCGCCACGCGCCGGGCTCGCCGAAAGTCACCCGCAGGATCGGCCAGGCCGGCTGGAAGACGTCCTTCTGCCGGCCGCTCCCTTCGGGTCGGACGGCGTAGAGGTGGTATCCGCTGACCAGCCCGGCAAACGCCGGATCGGGCCGCCAATAGCGCATTCGCGGCTCCCCCGGCAGCCGGGTGACCAGCGAGGGTGCAGGAGCTGTTGCCATGCGCGACCCGGCGACGTCAGGTGACCGTGGCTTTGACGATCTTGCCCGGCTGGCGCGGCGGCTCGCCCTTGGGCAGCGCGTCGACATGCTCCATCCCGCTCTCGACCTGGCCCCACACGGTGTACTGCCGGTCGAGGAACCGCGCGTCGTCGAAGCAGATGAAGAACTGGCTGTTGGCGCTGTCGGGATTGGCGGTCCGGGCCATCGAGCAGGTGCCGCGGACATGCGGCTCGGCGTTGAATTCCTGGCCCAGGTCGGGCTTGTCGCTGCCGCTGGTGCCCGTGCCGGTGGGATCGCCGCCCTGCGCCATGAAGCCGGGGATCACCCGGTGGAACACGACCCCGTCGTAGAACCCCTCGCGCGCCAGCTCGGCGATCCGCTCGACGTGCCTGGGGGCGAGGTCGGGACGCAGCCGGATGACGACGTCGCCGCCCTCCCCGTTGCCGGTGTCGAGAGTGAGAGTGAGCGTTTCGGCGGCCATCGTGATCTCCTGTAACTGCGGGGGGCGATAGGGCGGGCCCGCTTGCGTTTCAACTGCGCAGGCTGAGGGCCCGGACCCATATCCGGCAACGGCCGTGACGGAGCGGATTTCGGTTCAGGGCCAGGAGCGAGGAGGTAAGCGATGCAGCGCATCGTGTCCGACGAGCGACGCCGCCCTGGGCC
>JBHWTG010000209.1:0-9909 GCA_043427735.1 Tsuneonella sp.
GGCGCCGGCGGCGCTGCCGGCGCCGACGGGCACGACCGGCTGGGGCTTCCCGGTATACGACATCCCGGCCGATCCGGCGGTCCGCTACGGCGTGCTGGCCAACGGGCTCAAGTACGCGGTGCTCGCCAACGCCACGCCTAAGAACACCGTGGCGGTCCGGCTCGGGTTCGACGTCGGCTATATCGACGAAGGCGACGCCGAGGCCGGCCTTGCCCATTTCCTCGAGCACATGGCGTTCAACGGTTCGGCCAACGTCCCCGAAGGGGAGATGATCAAGCTGCTCGAGCGCGAAGGTCTCTCGTTCGGGGCCGACACCAACGCCTCGACCGGGTTCGAGGACACGATCTACAAGCTCGACCTGCCGCGCAACGATCCCAGGCTGCTCGACACCGCGCTGATGCTGATGCGCGAGACCGCCTCGAACCTCACGCTCGATCCGGCCGCGATCGACCGCGAGCGCGGAGTGATCCAGTCCGAAACGCGCACCCGCAACACCTTCCTGCGGCGGCGGATCAAGCACTACTTCGACTTCATCGCGCCGGGCACGGCGTTCTCCCGGCGGTTGTTCCCCGAGAACACCGAAGCCAACATCGACAGCTTCGAGCCCGACACCCTGGAGGCGCTCTATCGCCGGTTCTACCGGCCCGACAACGCCACGCTGGTGATCGTCGGCGACATCGATCCCGCGGCGGTCGAGGCCGCGATCACGGCGAAATTCGCCGACTGGCAGGCTCCGGCCGGCGCCACACCGCGCGTGGACAAAGGGCAGGTCGACCTCAAGCGCGGGCCCGCGGCGGCGAACTTCGTCGACCCCGCGGTGCCGGTGCTGGTGACGATCGACCGCTTCGCGCCGTATGCGCCCAAGCCCGAGACGGTCGCCGAATTCCGCCGCCTGCTGCTCAACCGGCTCGGGGTCGGGGTGCTCAACCGGCGGCTCGAGAAGATCGCCAACGCCGCCGACGCGCCGATCCTGTCGGGCAGCGCGAGCACCAGCGACCTGTTCGACATCGCGCGGCAGAGCTCGATCACCATCCAGGCCAAGGACGGCCCGGATGCCTGGAAGACCGCGCTCGAGGTGGGCACCGCCGAGACGCGCCGGTTGGCCGAATACGGGGTCACCGCCGCCGAGCTGCGCGAGCAACTGGCCAACGTCGCCACCGCCTACCGCACCGCGGCCGAGCAGGAAGCGACCCGGCGCAATCCCGCGCTGGCCGAGGCGATCCTCGGCACCGTCCAGCAGCAGGACGTGTTCATCGCCCCTTCGACCCGCTACGCGCTGTTCCAGCAGCTCGCTTCGGAGATCACTCCGGAGGCGGTCCACGCCGCGGTGCGCACCGCGCTCGCGGGGTCGGAGCCGCTGATCCACGTGTCCACCAAGGCGCCGGTCGAGGGCGGCGAGGCGGCGATCCTGGCCGCCTACCGCGCCGCCGCCAGCGCCCCTGTCTCGCCGCCTGCGCAAGCCGCCGACGCCGCGTTCGGCTACAGCGATTTCGGCCCGCCGGGAGCGATCGTGTCGGACACCGCGATCGCCGATCTCGGCATCCGGCAGATTCGCTTCGCCAACAACGTGCGGCTCAATCTCAAGCAGACCGATTTCGAGCAGGGACGCTTGCGGTTCCTCGTGCGGATCGGTTCGGGCACGCTGGCGATCCCCAAGGAGGATGCCGCCGTGTCGGTCTTCACAGGCGCGCTGTTCGCCGCCGCCGGCACCGGCAAGCACAGCTTCGACGAGCTGCAGCAGATCCTCGCCGGGCGCCAGCTCACCTATGGCCTCGCGCCGGGCGACGACGCGTTCCAGGTCTCCGGGATCACGACGATGGCGGACTTCGCCACCCAGATGCAGCTCAGCGCGGCGTATGTCAGCGACCCCGGGTATCGCGGCGAGGCGCTGGCGCGGTGGCGCGGGCTGATCCCGCCGTTCCTCGCGCAGACGCGCGCGACCCCGGCCGCGGTGGCGCAGTTCCAGGTGCCGCGGATCGTCGCCAACGGCGACCCGCGCTTCGGGCTGCCGCCGAAGGACGCGCTCGAGGCGGTGACGCTTGAGCAGGTGCGCAATGCTCTCGCGGGCCATCTCGCCAGCGCGCCGATCGAGATTTCGGTGGTCGGGGCATTCGACGAAGCCGCGGTGATCGAGGCGGTTGCGGCGAGCTTCGGCGCGCTGCCGCCGCGCAGCGCCGACCTGGGGGATTTCGCCGCCGCCCGGCAGGTGCGCTTCGCGGCCGACACCGCCCCGGTCACGCTGACGCACACCGGGCCGGCCGACCAGGCGCTGGTGCAGTCCCACTGGCCCACCCGCGACGACAGCGACGCACAGGAGGACGCGACGCTGTCCTTGCTCGCCGAAGTGCTGCAACTCGAGCTGCTCGAGGAAGTGCGCGAGAAGCTCGGCGCGACGTACTCGCCGAGCGCGGGTTCGAGCACCTCGGCGACGTATCCCGGGTTCGGCACGCTCAGCGCCTCGATCGTGGTCCGCCCGCAGGATGCCGACAGCGTGTTCGCCGCGGTCGACCGGATCGCCGCGCGGCTGCGCAGCGCGCCGCCCGCGGCCGATACGATCGAGCGGGCGCGCAAGCCGGTGCTCGAGCGCGCCGCGCTCAATCGGCGCGAGAACAGCTGGTGGCTGCAGGCGCTGCGCGAATCGCAGCTTCGGCCCGAGCGGCTCGAGCGGTTCCGCACGGTCGAGGAACGCTACCGCGCGGTGACCCCGGCGATGCTCCAGGCGGCGGCGCGCCAATATCTCGACCCCAAGCGGCGGCTCGACATCCGCATCGTGCCGGAAAGCGCGGCCGCCCAGTAAGCGGGGCTTTGGCGTCCGGACGCCCTTGCCCTTGCGCGGGCGCCGCGCCATAGGCTGCGCGCGTCCCCGCCTGCCACCGAAGGGCCGCCCCCACCATGAAAGTCCGCGTTCACGTCAGCCTCAAGCCCGGCGTGCTCGATCCGCAAGGCCGCGCCGTGCACCATGCGCTCGAAGGGCTCGGTTTCTCCGGCATCGCGGACGTGCGCGTCGGCCGGTCGATCGAGCTCGACGTGGCCGATGGCACCAGCGACGCGGCGCTCGACGAGATGTGCCGCAAGCTGCTCGCCAACCTGGTGATCGAAAACTACCGCATCGAGAAGCCGGAGCCGGCATGATGGGCTTCCGCGGTGCGGTGATCACCTTTCCCGGCTCGAACTGCGACCGCGACATGGCGGTGGCGCTGGAGAAAGTCTCGGGCGTGCCGGCGCTGAGGGTCTGGCATGCCGACGCCGAGCTGCCCGACCGGCTCGATTTGATCGCGGTCCCGGGCGGGTTCTCCTACGGCGACTACTTGCGCTGCGGGGCGATCGCCAGCCGCAGCCCGGTGATGCGCGCGGTGGTGCGCGCGGCCGAGCGCGGGGTCCCGGTGCTGGGCGTGTGCAACGGCTTCCAGGTGCTCACCGAAAGCGGGCTCCTGCCCGGCGCGCTGATGCGCAACGCGCAGCTGAGCTTCACCTGCCGTACCGTTCCCTTGACGGTGGAGAACAGCCAGACCCTGTTCACCGCGCGCTACGAGGCGGGGGAGACGATCCGCCTGCCGGTGGCGCACCACGACGGCAACTACTTCGCGGACGAGGACACGCTCGATCGGCTCGAGGGCGAAGGCCGGGTCGCCTTGCGTTACGCCGACGAGTGCAACGGGTCGCAGCGACGCATCGCCGGGATCGTCAACCCGGGCGGCACCGTGCTCGGCATGATGCCGCACCCCGAGCGCGCGATCGAGCCCGAGCTGGGCGGCAGCGACGGCCGCAGGCTGTTCGAAAGCGCGGTCGAGGCGCTCGTGTCGGTGTAGGGCCTACGCGGTGAGACGCGCCGGCAGCTCGGGGCGCCGGCGGAACAGCGCCAGCGCGTCGTCGGACTTCATCGGCCGGCCGAAGTAGTAGCCCTGGATCTTGGTGCAGCCGAGGCGGCGGATCAGCTCGGCCTGCTCGACGTTCTCGACCCCCTCCGCGGTGGTCGACATATCGAGGCTGCTGGCCATCGCCACCACCGCGCGGATGATCGCCAGGCTCTCGGCGCTGTCCTGCGCCGCGCCCTGGACGAAGCTGCGATCGACCTTGATCGTCGAGAAGCGGATCTTGCGCAGGTAGCCGAGCGAGGAATAGCCGGTGCCGAAGTCGTCGAGCGCCACCGTGCAGCCGAGCGCCATGACCTGTTCGAGCGCGCTGCGCGCGACGCTCGCGTCGCGCAGGAAGATGCTCTCGGTCACCTCGAGCTCGAGCCGGTGCGCCTCGAGCCCGCTGCCCGCCAGCGCGCGCACCACGGTGGTCGCGAAATCGGGCTCGAACAGCTGTTCGGGGCTGACATTGACCGCGACGCGGACATGCTCGGGCCAGCGGGTCGCCTCGCGGCAGGCCTGCTCGAGCACCCAGGTGCCGATCGGCACGATCAGGCGGGTGTCCTCGGCGATTGGCACGAACTTGCCCGGGCTCACTGGCCCGTGGTCGGCGCTGTTCCAGCGGACCAGTGCCTCGAAGCTGACCACGCTCTCGGACTGGGCATCGACCACCGGCTGATAATTCAGCTCGAGCTCGCGCCGCTCGAGCGCGCGGCGCAGCGCGAATTCGAGCTGGCGGCGCTCCTCGGCATTGGCGTGGAGCTCGGGCTCGTAGTTGCGGTGCTCGCCGCCGCCGTCGTCCTTGGCGCGGTAGAGCGCGAGATCGGCGTTGCGCATCAGCTCCTCGACCGTCTGCCCGTCGCGCGGGCCGATCGCCGAGCCGACGCTCGCGCCGACGTAGAGCGTGTGATGGTCGACCTCGTACGGCTGCGAAAGCCGTGCGATGACGCTTTTGGCCACCCGCTCGATGCAGCCGCGTTCGCTCGCGTCGCGGATGACGATCGCGAACTCGTCGCCGCCCAGCCGGCCGCACAGCTCGTTGTCGCCCATCAGCGCCTTCAGCCGGGCCGAGACCTGCGCGAGCAGCTTGTCGCCGGTCTGGTGGCCGAGCGAATCGTTGACCGACTTGAAGCGGTCGAGGTCGATCATCAGGAATGCGCAGCGCGTGCGCCATTGCTCGGCGTAGCGCAGCGCGTCGCCCAGCGCCTCGGTCAGCATCAGCCGGTTGGGCAGCCCGGTGAGCGTGTCGTAGCGCGCGAGGTAGGCGATCTTCTCGCTCGATTCGCGCTGCTCGGTCACATCGGAGCCGACCCCGCGGATGCCGAGATAGGCACCGTTGTCGTCGAGCATCGGCGTGCCCGACAGCTCCCACCAGCGATGCTCGCGGCCGATCGAGACCTTGACCAGGAGGTTCGAGAAGCTTTCGCGCCGCTTCAGCCGTTCGGCGAGGTCGTGCAGGCTGGCGGGGAACTGGCCGGTCTCCCAAGCCTCGCCGCTGATCAGCTCGAGAAACGGCTTGCCCTCGACATCCTCGAGCGGGCGGCCGAGCGCGAAGGCGAACCGGGGGCTGGCCGAACGGACCAGCCGGTTGGTATCGATCTGCCACAGCCAGTCGGCCTGGTTCTCCTCGAACTCGCGCAGCAGCAGCGAGACGACCTCGCTCTTCTCGGCAACGCCGGCTTCGGCGAGGCAGGCGGTCAGATGAATCCGCGCAACCGCAGTCACGCCGATCGCGATCACCACCAGCAGCAAGGCGAAGGCGACGGCCATCGCAAACTGGCCCGCGACCAGCAGCGTGGCGATGGTCGCCAACCCGGTGATCGCGCCGAAGATCACCGTGACCAGCGGCGCGACGCCGAGCGACAGCGTCGATCCGATCAGCAGGATCGCGATCAGCAGCGCGACTCCCGCCCGCTCCGCGTCGCTGCCGAACCAGGCGAAACCGGCGGCGGCGACGCACCATGCGAGCGAGACCGCGATGGTCGCCTTCGCCTTGTGCCGAATATCGTCGCACGTAATCCGCGCGCGCTCCACGCCGATCATCTGCCGATCGGTCCGCACGTTGAGCAGCTTCGCCGCGCCGAGGGCCACCGCGAATGCGCCGAGCACCACCAGCGGAGCGCGGCCGACATAGAGCCAGATCGCCAGCGCTGCGCACAGTGCGTGGACCAGAACGCGCATGCGGATCGACTCCGCGGTCTGCGCGAATTGCAGGGCGCGCAGACGATTCCAGTCGCCGCCCTCGGGATCGCGCAGACCCCACAGCGCGAGCACGGGAATTTCATCCGGCTTGGCGGAGTTCGAAATGGCGTGGTCGGTCACCCGGCAGGGCTTACCGGGCAAAGGTTATTTGCCGGTAAACCCTTTTACCAAAACGATAAAATCCACTCTCGCAGCAACCCGGCGTTAACCATGGAAACGGGCGCGGCCGCGTCGCGCGGCGATCGGACCGCAGCCGACGCCATTCAGCTCAATTTCGGCGAAGGCGAACACCACCTCCTCGACCCCCGCCTTGCGCAGGGCGCGAGCGTGCGCCGCACGGTCGGCGATATGGCTCGCCGCAGCCAGCCCCACCACGCGCATCCCGGCCGCGAGCGCGGCTTGGGCACCGACCGGCGAATCCTCGATCGCCAGACATTCCTCGGGAGGTACGCCGAGGGCGCGCGCGGCGTGGAGGTAGATGTCGGGGAACGGCTTGCCGCGCTCCCACCCCTCCGCGCTGTAGAGACGGCCCGCGAAGTAATCCGCCAGGCCGAGCCTGGCGAGCGCCCAGGCCAGGTACTCGCGGCTGCTCGAGGAGGCCACCGCCAGCGGAAGCGCGGCGTGGGCGGCCAGGAAAGCGCCAACGCCCGGCACCGCCGCGAGCTCGCGCTCGAGGATCGCGCGCGTACGCCGGCGGTGATCGTCGCGGAAGCCGGGCGGCAAAGCGCGACCCAGCCGCCGCTCGATGCGGCGCTGGGTCTCGCGCCAGTTGTGCCCGCAGTAGTCGCGCAGGCAGTCCTCGAAAGTGGTCGGCAGCCCGAGCGCGCCGATGCTTTCGGCAAGCGAGCGGTTGGCGGCACCCTCGGTGTCGGCAATCACCCCGTCGAAGTCGCAGACGATCGCCGCGACCCGCCGGGTCACTCGACCGTGACCGACTTGGCGAGGTTGCGCGGCTGGTCGACGTCGGTGCCCTTGATGCAGGCGACATGGTAAGCCAGCAGTTGCACCGGCACCGCGTAGATCAACGGGGCGATCAGCGGGTGCACGCGCGGCATGGCGATCGTCGCCAGGCAGCCCTCACCCGCCTCGGCGAGCCCTTCCTCGTCGCTGATCAGCACGATCTTGCCCCCCCGCGCGCGGACTTCCTGCATGTTGGAGACGGTCTTCTCGAACAGCGGCCCCGACGGGGCCAGCACGATCACCGGCACCGCTTCGTCGATCAGCGCGATCGGCCCGTGCTTCATCTCGCCGCTGGCGTAGCCTTCGGCGTGGATGTAGCTGATTTCCTTCAGCTTCAGCGCGCCTTCGAGCGCCAGCGGATAGTCCGGCCCGCGGCCCAGGTAGAGCACGTCGCGCGCCGGGGCGATCAGATGCGCCATCCCGGCGATGTCCTCGTCGTGGTCGAGCGCGGCGTTGAGCGCGGCGGGCGCCTCGAGCAGGTGGCGCACCACCTCCTGCTCCTCGGCGCGGTCCATCCGGCCCTTCTTGACCGCGAGATGCGCGGCGAGTGCGGCGAGCACTGCGAGCTGGCAGGTGAACGCCTTGGTGCTGGCGACCCCGATCTCCGGCCCGGCATGCGTCGGCAGCAGCAGGTCCGCCTCGCGCGCCATCGAGCTGGTCGGCACGTTGACCACCACCGCGATCGTCTGGCCGGCGGCCTTGCAATGGCGCAGCGCGGCGAGCGTGTCGGCGGTCTCCCCGCTCTGGCTGATGAACAGCGCGAGCCCGCCCTCCTCCAGCACCGGCTCGCGGTAGCGGAACTCGCTCGCCACGTCGACGTCGACCGGCACCCGCGCGAACGTCTCGAACCAGTACTTGGCCACCATCCCGGCGTAGAACGACGTTCCGCAGGCGACGATCGTCACCCGGCGGATGGCCGACAGGTCGAAGTCGATCTGCGGCAGCGCCACCCGGTTGTCGGCCTGGCGAATGTAGCTCCGCAGCGTCTGCGCGACGACCGTGGGCTGCTCGAAGATCTCCTTCTGCATGAAGTGGCGGTAGTTGCCCTTCTCGACCGCGGCGGCCGAGGCGCCCGAGGTGGTGATCTCGCGGGTCGCCGCCTCGTTCTCGGCGTCGTAGACTTGCGCGCCCTCGCGGGTGATGACCACCCAGTCGCCCTCCTCGAGATAGGCGATCCGCTGGGTCAGCGGCGCGAGCGCGAGCGCATCGGAGCCGAGATACGTCTCGCCCTCGCCGTAGCCGACCACCAGCGGCGAGCCGAGCCGGGCGCCGATCAGCATGTCGGGATGATCGCGGAAGGCGATCGCCAGCGCGAACGCCCCGCGCAGCCGCGGCAGCACCGTCTGCACCGCATCCTCGGGCGAGGCCCCGTGCTCGATCTCGCGCGAGATCAGGTGCGCCACCACCTCGCTGTCGGTCTCGCTCTCGAGCGTGCGGCCGGCGGCGATGAGCTCGTCGCGCAGGGGCCTGAAGTTCTCGATGATCCCGTTGTGGACCAACGCGACATGCTCGGTCGCATGCGGGTGCGCGTTGTGCGCGGTCGGCGCGCCGTGAGTCGCCCAGCGGGTGTGCGCGATGCCGACCGTGCCCGGGGCGGGGTGCGCGGCAAGCTCGCGCACGAGGTTGGCGAGCTTGCCCTCGGCCCGCCGGCGCACCAGCCTGCCATCGGCCAGCGTGCACACGCCGGCGCTGTCGTACCCGCGGTATTCCATCCGCTTGAGGCCGTCGACCAGGCGGTCGGCAACTTCTTCCTTGCCGGCAATGCCGATGATTCCGCACATGTGACCCTGGGTTCCTTTTACAGCATGTAGGGGACACGGATCCCCGGCATGTTGGCCGGGAAATCTTTCGTGTTCCGCGTGATCAGCACCCGCCCGCGGGTCTGAGCGGTGGCCAAGATAATGGCATCGGGCGATTTGAGCCGCGGCCGTTCGCGGCGGAGCGCGGCGGCCCGCAGCGCGATCTCTTCGTCGATTTCATCGAGCCCGAAATGGGAAATGAAAGCCTGTGAACCCTTGACCGTGGCGGTATCGCCTTTCGAGAGCACTTCGATCCACGCGATCCGGCTGATCCACGCGCTCGCCCCGCCCGACACCGCGCGGTGTATCTCCGCCCGGGCAGGCGGATACCCGGCCAGCGCGTCGATCACGATATTGGCGTCGAAGGCGAACCCGCTCATCGGCGCGGTGGCTGCTTCGGCTGCGGATATTTTCCGGCGATCATGTCGAGGTAGATCTGCCGCTGGCGATCGTCTTCCGCGTCGAACAGATCCGGCGATTCAGCGCGGACTTCCTCGTAGTCGTCGTCCCACGGCCGAGTCCATTCGGCGCGCCGCCGGCGCTCGTAATCGCGCGGGTCGAACGACAAGCCGGCACGGGCCCACAACCCGAACCCTTCATCGATCCAACTGGTATCGTCATCCCGCGCCTGGCCCTTGTACGCGCTCACCGCATCGCGCAGCACCGAGGCGCGCGACTTGCCCTGCTCGGCGGCGCGGGCGTCGAGCCACTTGATGTCCTCGTCGGGAAGATCGGCCAGGATTCGGGTCATGTGATATCGCGATATCATATCATGATATCATCATCAACCCGCTTCTTCGGCTCGCGCGCTGGCTCGCCACAGCCACAGCCCCGCCGCGACGATCGCCGCCGCGCCCACCAGCGCCGCGCCGTCGAGCCGGTCGCCGAACCAGAGCCAGCCGAGCGATGCCGCCACCAGCAGCTGGACATACGTCATCGGCGCGATGCTCGCCGCGCCGGCGCGGGTGGTGCCGAGGTAGATCAGCCAGTGACCCGAACTGGCGGTCAGCGCGACGAGCGCGCACTTGGCGGCCACCGCCGCCGGTGGCCCGCCGATCGCCAGCGTCTCGACGCCGGACAGATGCCCGGACAGT
>JBHWTG010000210.1:0-14470 GCA_043427735.1 Tsuneonella sp.
GCGACGAACTGCTGCGCGGCGGCGGCATCCGTGTGGCGCTGACCCGCGAGGACGACCGCTTCCTCGTGCTGGGGGAGCGTGCGGCGGTCGCCCGGTCGCTCGGCGCGGACCTGTTCCTGTCGATCCACGCCGATTCTTCGGGGGCCGTGGACGGCGTGCGCGGGGCGAGCATCTACACCTTGTCCGACGAAGCCTCGAGCGAAGCCGCGGCGCGCTTCGCCGCGCGCGAAAACAGCGCCGACAGCGTCAACGGCGTGCCTCTCGGCGGGCAGAGCGACGCGGTCGCCTCGATTCTCGTCGACCTGTCGCAGCGCCGCGTCCAGGGCGATAGCACGGAGTTCGCCGGTCTGATCGTGCGCGAGGGGGAAGGGGCGCTGCGGTTCCACCCGCAAACGCTGCGCTCGGCCGCGCTCGCGGTGTTGCGCGCGCCCGACGTGCCGGGAGTGCTCTACGAAGCGGGTTTCATCACCGATCGCGAGGAGGCCCGGCAGCTGGCCTCGCCCGAAGGCCGGCGCGAGTTCGCCCGGGTGTTCGCCCGCGCGGTTCGCGTATACTTCGCGCGCCAATCGGGCGGCGGCTGAGCGGCAAGCCCACTGGCGCCGCGCGGAATCGCCGTGCTAGAGCGGCCTCGATCATGGCCGACACGACCGCCCTCGAGCATTTCCGTTACCGCATCCGCCGCGACACCCATGGCGTGATCGCGTGGTTCCGCGAGAATTGGCGCACCCGGCGCTGGTTCCGCTGGCTGTCGAGCCTGCTGGGCGCGGGCCTTGCGGTGTTCGCCCTCGGCTGGCTGATCCTCTCGGCAGACCTGCCCGACGCCGAGAAACTGGTCGATTACGAGCCGCCGCTGCCGACCATCGTCCGCGGGCTCGACGGCGAGATCGTCCACTCCTACGCCCGCGAGCGGCGCGTGCAGCTCCAGTACGCCGACTTCCCGAACGAGCTGATCGAGGCCTATCTCGCGGCCGAGGACAAGACCTTCTTCAGCCACGGCGGGGTCGATCTGTTCGGCACGATGGGCGCGGTGATCGACTATGCGACGAAAGTCGGCTCGGGCGAGCGTGCGGTCGGCGGCTCGACCATCACTCAGCAGGTGGCCAAGAACATCCTCCTCGGCGACGAATACTCGGTCACCCGCAAGCTCAAGGAAATGATCCTCGCGCGCCGGATCGAAGGGGTGCTGACCAAGCAGCAGATCCTCGAGCTCTACTTGAACGAGATTCCTTTGGGCCGCCGCAGCTACGGCGTGCAGGCGGCCAGCCGGGCGTACTTCGACAAGGACGTCAAAGACCTCGAGCTCCACGAGATGGCCTTCCTCGCCATCCTGCCCAAGGCCCCCGAGCGCTACGGCCGCAAGAAGAACGAAGCATTGGCCATTGGCCGGCGCAACTTCGTGATCGACCAGATGGTCGAGAACGATTTCATCACTGCGGCGGAGGGTGCGGCCGGGAAGGCCCGGCCGCTCGGGCTCAAGCCGCTGCGCTCGACCGTGCCATCGGTCGATGCGGGATACTTCCTCGAGGATGTCCGCCGCGAGCTGATGGGCCGCTTCGGCGAAACCGCCGAAGACGGCAAGAACAGCGTCTACGCCGGCGGGCTGTGGGTGCGCACCTCGCTCGATCCCGAGCTTCAGAACGCCGCGCGCGATGCGCTTCGCGGCGGCATCCTGCGCTACGCGGCGGGCAAGGGCTGGCCGGGGCCGATCGCGACGATCGATGTGTCGGACGACAGCTGGCAGTCGCAGCTCGCCGCGTCGCCGCTTGGCATCAACTACAAGGACTGGCGCGTGGGCGTCGTCACCGAGCGGAGCGGACCCTCCGCGACGATCGGCTTTTCCGATGGCGACACCGCGCCCCTTACCGGCTTGCCCGATGGCCTGCGCGCAGGCCACGTCGTCGCCGCGGCGCCCAGCGGCAATGCGTTTGCCGTGCGCAGCGTGCCCGAGGTATCGGGCGGATTCCTGGTGCAGGAGCCGGCCACCGGGCGCGTGCTGGCGATCCAGGGCGGGTTCGACAGCCGGTTGAGCGACTTCAACCGCGCCACCCAGGCGCTGCGCCAGCCGGGCTCGACGATCAAGCCGTTCGTCTACGCGACCGGCCTCGACCAGGGGATGACCCCGGCGAGCGAAGTGCCCGACCAGGCTTATTGCTTCTACCAGGGTGCGGCATTGGGCGAGAAGTGCTTCCGCAACTTCGGCGGCGGCGGCGGCGGGGTGCACACGATGCGCTGGGGCCTCGAGCAGAGCCGCAACCTGATGACCGTCCACATCGCGATGGACGCGGGCATGCCCAACGTCACCCGCACGTTCGAACGCATGGGGATCGGCAGGTACGAGAAATATTCCTGTTCGCACTGGGCGCCGGCGACACCACGGTGCTCAAGATGGTCAACGCCTATTCCGCGCTCGCCAACCACGGCCGGATGCACAACCCGACGCTGATCGACTACGTCCAGGACCGGCGCGGGAAGGTGATCTGGCGCGCCGACAAGCGCGAATGCCGCCCGTGCAACATGGCCGAGTGGGACGGCAGGGCGATGCCGCGCCTGAAGCCCACCGGGCGCCAGGCGATGGACGCGCGCACCGCGTACCAGGTCGTCCACATGCTCGAAGGGGTGATCCAGCGCGGCACCGCGGTGCGCTTGCGCGCGCTCGAGCTGCCGCTGTTCGGGAAGACCGGCACCACCACCGGGCCGACCAACGCCTGGTTCGTCGGCGGCAGCCCCGACATGGTGGCGGGAATGTACATCGGCTTCGACAAGCCGAGGAACCTCGGCGGCTGGGTCCAGGGCGGGAACACCGCCGGGCCGATGATGATCGATTTCGTCAAGGCCACGCGCAAGCGCTGGTCCGACGATCCGTTCGTCGCGCCGGCGGGCGTGCGCATGGTGCGGATCGACCGCCGCAGCGGCAAGCGGGTGTTCGACGCCTGGCCGACCGACGATCCGATGGCGTCGGTCATCTGGGAGGCATTCAAGCCCGACACCGAACCGCCGCGCGCCACGCGGCAGGACGAGGTCGCCGCCAAGCGCAACGAGATCCTCGAGCTGATCCGCCGCGGGCGCCAGGCCACCGCGCGGGCCGCCACCGCGCGGCGCGCCGAACAGCCGCCGGAGGAGGATTTCGTCGAGGAGCAGGGCGGCCTCTATTGATGCCCGCGAAAGGAAAGCCGGTGAACAAGCTCGCGCTCCTTGCCGCCGCGCTGGCGCTGTCGGCCGTCCCCGCCGCCGCCTCGCTGCCGATCGGCGCCAAGGCGCCGCTGTTCTCGACCCAGGCCGCCAAAGCCGGCAAGGCCGCTGCCTTCTCGCTGCGCGCCGCGCTCGCCAAGGGCCCGGTCGTGCTCTACTTCTATCCCAAGGCGTTCACCAAGGGCTGCACTCTCGAGGCGAACGCCTTTGCCGAGGCGACTCCCGAGTTCGCCAGGTGGGGCGCGACCGTCGTGGGCATGTCGAACGACGACATCGACACGCTCAAACGCTTCTCGCGCGAGGAATGCCGCGACAGGTTCGCGGTCGCCGCCGCCACCCCCAGAATCGTAGCGGCCTACGACGCCGAGCTTGTCCGCGACGGCAAGAGTACCGGGATGACCGAGCGCACGAGCTATGTGATCGACCGCAGCGGGCGAATCGTGTTCGTCCACACCGACCTCGATTACAAGGATCACGTCCGCCTTACCCTCGCCGTCGTGAAGAAGCTGCGGGCCGGGCACCGCCCTTGACCTTTTGGGCATTGACCATGCGGCACTGATCCGCGCCCTTTCGCGCGGGCCTTCGCTCCGCTAAGCGCCGGGCCCCTCTTGCTGGAGAAGCCAATTCATGCGTGCCGAAGGGCAGGCCCATGTCGAGCGAATCGAGGCGGCGCTGGCGCTGGTGCGCCAGTCGCTCGACTGGGAGCGCGCGCTGCGCCGGCTCGACGAGCTCAACGCGCGGGTAGAAGACCCCAACCTGTGGAACGACCCGAAAGAAGCGGAAGGCGTGATGCGCGAACGGCGCCGGCTCGACGCGGCAGTGGGTACCGTGAACGCGATCGCCCGCGAGATGGCCGACGCGGTCGAGTTCGTCGAAATGGGCGAGGCCGAGGGCGACGCCGAGATCGAGCGCGAGGGCCTCGAGACGCTCGCGCGCCTGGCCGAGCGGGCCGATGCCGACAAAGTCCAGGCGCTGCTGTCGGGCGAGGCGGACGCGAACGACACCTACCTCGAAATCCACGCGGGCGCAGGCGGCACCGAGAGCCAGGACTGGGCCGAGATGCTCCAGCGGATGTACACCCGCTGGGCCGAGCGCAAGGGCTACAAGGTCGATCTGGTCGACTACCACGCCGGCGACCAGGCCGGGATCAAGAGCGCGACGTTGCTGATCAAGGGCGAGAACGCCTACGGCTACGCCAAGACCGAGAGCGGGGTGCACCGCCTGGTGCGCATCAGCCCGTACGATTCGAGCGCGCGGCGGCACACCAGCTTCAGCTCGGTGTGGGTCTATCCGGTGATCGACGACAACATCGACATCGACGTCAATCCCGCCGACCTCAAGATCGACACCTATCGGGCGAGCGGTGCAGGCGGGCAGCACGTCAACACGACCGACTCGGCGGTGCGCATCACCCATGTGCCGAGCGGGATCATCGTCGCCAGCCAGATCGACCGCAGCCAGCACAAGAACCGCGAGATCGCGCTGAATATGCTCAAGGCGCGGCTGTTCGAGGCCGAGATGCGCCGGCGCGAGGAAGCCGCAAGCGCCGAGCACGCGAGCAAGACCGACATCGGCTGGGGGCACCAGATCAGAAGCTACGTGCTCCAGCCGTACCAGATGGTGAAGGACCTGAGGACCGGGCACACCTCGCCCACGCCCGACGATGTGCTCGATGGCGCGCTCGACCCGTTCATCTCCGCCGCGCTCGCCCAGCGGGTGACTGGCGAGACGGTCGAGGTGGAGGATGCCGACTGATGCACCGCGCGGCCGCCGCCGCTGCTGTGCTGCTGGCCTTCGCCGGGTGCGACCTCGCGCTGCCCGGCGGCAGCGACCGGCCCGAAACCGCGCGCGACTTCCCGCGTGCGCAGCGCGACGTGTCCGCGCTCGGCGGCAACCAGTTCTCCACCGAGACCGAGCGTGACAGCCTGGGCGAAGCGACCAAGGTGATGGACCTCGCGGACATCCGCCCCGGCATGACCGTCGCCGATATCGGTGCGGGCGAGGGCTACTACACCGTGCGGCTGGCCGAGCGGGTGGGGCCGGAGGGCCGGGTGCTGGCGCAGGACATCGACCGCGCGGTGCTCAGCCGGCTCGGCCAGCGGGTCGAGCGCGAGCGGCTGGAGAACGTCTCGATCCGCCTCGGCACGGCGGACGACCCCAGGCTGCCTGCAAACAGCTTCGACCGGGTGTTCCTCGTCCACATGTATCACGAGGTGCAGGAACCCTACGCGTTCCTGTGGCGGCTGTGGCCCGCGCTGCGCAAGGACGGACGGGTGATCGTGGTCGACCGCGACCGCCCCACTGACCAGCACGGCATCGATCCGCTGCTCCTCAGCTGCGAGATGGAGCGGGTCGGCTTCGCGCTCGAGGCGTTCAAGGATGCACCCGAACTCGTCGGGTACTATGCACAGTTCAAGCGTGCCGCTAAGCGGCCCGAGCCCGATGCGATCAAGCCGTGCCGGCGCGAAGCGGGCACCTCCGGCGGCGCCGCGCATTGAACCCCCAGGAAGGCGAAAACCGACAGATGACATTCAAGGGGCTGCAGCCGATCCTTTACGGCGGGCGCGAGGTCTGGCCGCTGGTCGAGGGCGGCAAGGGCGTATCGGCGACCAACCATCTCAGCTCCGGCGCGTGGGCGGCGGCGGGCGGGATCGGCACGGTCAGCGCGGTCAATGCCGACAGCTACGACGCCGACGGCAAGATCGTCCCGCAGATTTACGACCAGCTGACCCGCGTCGAGCGGCACGAGCAGCTGATTCGCTACGCCATCGACGGCGCGGTCGAACAGGTCCGCCGCGCCTACGAGATCGCCAGCGGCCCCGACGGCATGCGGGGCGCGATCAACATCAACGTGCTGTGGGAGATGGGCGGCGCGCAGGCGGTGCTCGAGGGGGTCCTGGAGAAGACCCGCGGTCTCGTCACCGGGGTCACCTGCGGCGCCGGCATGCCCTACAAGCTGGCCGAGATCGCCGCGCGGTTCAACGTTCATTACCTGCCGATTATCTCCTCGGCCCGGGCATTTCGCGCGCTGTGGAAGCGCAGCTACAGCAAGGTCGCCGAGCTGATGGCGGCGGTGGTTTACGAAGACCCGTGGCTGGCCGGAGGCCACAACGGTCTCAGCAACGCCGAAGACCCGCTCAAGCCCGAAGACCCGTATCCGCGGGTCAAGGCGCTGCGCGAGACGATGCGCGCCGAGGGGGTGAGCGAGGATACCGCGATCGTCATGGCCGGCGGAGTGTGGTTCCTGCGCGAATGGAACGACTGGATCGACAATCCCGAGCTCGGCAAGATCGTGTTCCAGTTCGGCACCCGGCCGCTGCTGACGCAGGAAAGCCCCATTCCCGACGACTGGAAGGAAGCGCTGCGCCACCTCGACGATGGCGACGTGCTGCTGCACAAGTTCTCGCCGACGGGGTTCTACAGCTCGGCGGTGAAGAACGACTTCCTGTGGGACCTGATCCACCGTTCCGAGCGGCAGATCCCGTTCAGCAAGGTCGCGGCCGGCGAGCACACGCGCCAACTCGACGTGGGAGTGCGGGGCAAGAACTTCTGGGTCGCGCCGGCCGATTACCAGCGCGCGCTCGGCTGGTTCGCCGCCGGCTACACCGAAGCGCTCAAGACGCCCGACGACACCATCGTCTACGTGACGCCGCAGAGCCGCGACGAAATCCGCAAGGACCAGAAGGACTGCATGGGCTGCCTCAGCCACTGCCAGTTCTCGAGCTGGAAGGACCATGACGACTACACCACCGGCCGGCTCGCCGATCCGCGCAGCTTTTGCATCCAGAAGACGCTGCAGGACATCGCCCACGGCGGTCCGGTGAACGAGAACCTGATGTTCGCTGGCCACGCGGCTTATCGCTTCAAGCAGGACCCGTTCTACTCGAACAACTTCACCCCCACGGTGAAGCAACTGGTCGACCGCATCCTGACCGGAGATTGAGCGCGCGCGTCAGCGCCAGTGCTGGAGCGACTTGATCGCTCCGGGCAGGCCGGCCTCGGTTCGTGGAGCGGTGATCACGCGTTCGACCGCGTGCCAGCGGCGGCTGATCCGCGAGCGGAGCCAGACGTTGGTGAAGAAGGCGCGGCTCATCAGCGGCTCGCCTTCGAAATGCACTTCGCATTCCAGCGACGCCGCGAATATCGCGGCGCGGCCGTGCCGCCGGACATAGACGGGGCCGAAGCGATAGCTGCTGCAGCGCAGCCGCCTGGTCGCAGCGTCGAGCCAGCTTGGGCGGTCCAGGATCGAACTCGGCTCTGCGCCGAACAGTACGATGAGGTCGCGCGACGCCAGCTTCTTCATGTCGGCGTCGTCGCGGTGGATCCAGGCGCGCATCCAGCGGTGCTCGAGCGCTTCGATCATCGAGGCGAAATCGTTCATTTCCCGCGCGATACAGCAGGCGGACAGGGATTCAAGCCGTCTCGCGCCGCACCTTCCTGGTTCACACCAGGCCCTCGAGTACCTGGTCGGGCGGGCGGTGGCCGTCGGCCCAGAAGCGGATGTTGGCGATGACCTTCTCGCCCGAGGCTTCGCGCCCCTCGACCGTGGCGCTGCCGATGTGTGGCTGGGCAATGACGTTGGGGAGGGCGACCAGCCGATCGTCGACCTTCGGCTCTTCGGGGAACACGTCGAGCCCGGCCCCGCCGAGATGCCCGCTTTCGAGGGCGGCGATCATCGCCTCGTAATCGACGAGGTCGGCGCGCGCGGTGTTCACGATCGTCGCCCCCGGCTTCATCGCGGCGATGCGTTCGGCCGACAGCAGGCCGCGCGTCTCGGCCGTCGCGGGGCAGTGCAGCGAGACGATATCGGCCTCGCGCAGCAGCGCGTCGAGGTCGGGCTCGTAGCCCGCGCCGAGCATGCTCTCGACCGCCTGCGGCAGCCGGTGGCGGCTGTGGTAGCGGATCGTCAGGCCGAACGCGCGGGCGCGCCAGGCGACCGCCTGGCCGATACGCCCCATCCCGACGATGCCGAGCACTTTGCCCCCGAGCTTGCGTCCGAGCAGCGCCGACGGAGCCCAGCCGGTCCACTCGTGGCGGCGGATCAGCGCGGTCCCCTCGCGCAGGCGGCGGGGGACGCCAATAATCAGCGCCATCGTCAGGTCGGCGGTGTCGTCGGTGAACACGCCGGGGGTGTTGGTGACGATGATCCGCTTCGCCCGCGCCGCCGCGAGATCGACGTGATCGACGCCGGCGCCGAAGCTGGCGATCAGGCCGAGGTCGGGCCCGGCCTGCTCGATCAGCGCGGCATCGATCCGGTCGGTGACGGTCGGCACCAGCACGTCTGCTTCGCGCATCGCCGCGGCGAGCTGCTCGCGGGTCAGCGGCACGTCGTCCTCATTAAGCGTCGTGTCGAACAGCTCGCGCATGCGCGCCTCGACGGTCGGAAGCAGGTGCCGGGTGACCACCACGCGGGGCTTGGCGGTGCGGCGCGGGGTGGGTCGCTCGCTCATCGTCACCGGGCTAGGAGGAAGCGGGCGGGGCGGTCAAGCGCTGGCGGCTTGCGCCGCACGGGGCTCGGGCGCTAACGGCTTCAATGCCCATGCGATTTGCCCTGCCCGCCGTTGCCGCCCTGCTCGCCGCCGCGCCGCTCGCCGCGCAGGACCGCGCGGTGCCCTACTGGGCCTCGATCAAGGCCGAGCGGCTCAACATGCGCGCCGGGCCCGGGCGCGATTTCCCGATCCGCTGGGTGTACAAGCGGGCCGGGTTGCCGCTCAAGGTGATCCGCGTGCACGAAGGGTGGCGGCTGGTACGCGATCCCGACGGCGCGGAGGGCTGGGTGACGCGCAACCTGCTGCGGCCGGAGCGCAGCGCGCTGGTGATCGGCAAGGGGCTGGCCGCGATCCGCGCGGGGCCGGCCGACAGCGCGCGGCTCAGGTGGAAGGCCGAGCCCGGAGTGGTCGGCGCGCTCGGCGACTGCGAGGCGGGCTGGTGCGAGATCGATGTCGGCGGCCGCGCCGGCTACATCCGCGCCGACCGGCTGTGGGGAGCCGGGCGGCCCTGAGCTGGCAAGACCGCCCGCTGCCCGAGTCAGGTTGCGGTGGGTGACGGCGTGGCGGCAGCAGTCGCCGTAGCCGTGGTCCCGCCTGCGGTGCGGGTGACGGTGACGGTGGTCTTGCCGTCCACCGTGGTCGCGGTGAAGCTCCCATCGGGGTTCGGCGCGCTTACGGTGAAGCATTCCTCCGGCTCGTCGCCTTCGGGATCGAAGCAGTCCTGACCGTTGCGACGAACGAAGGTTCCTCGTTCCTGCGTTCCGTCCGCGCCGGTGTCGACATAAGTGCCGTCGGCATTGATTACCGTCGTGCCCGTGGTGCCATCGGCCATCTTGACCGAGTAGGTTCCGGTCGGGTCATCGGCGGCGGCAGCGGTGGCTTCGGCGGTCGTCTCGGCCGGCGCGGGCGCTTCTTCGGCGCGTTCGCCGCAAGCCGCGAGCGTCGCGACGGCAGCAAGTGCAATCAGCTTTTTCATGGCGTTTCTCCCTCTCCGACCCGTCAGCCGCGATAGGCTCGGGAGGGCGCCACCGCAAACGCTATCCGCGCGGGCACTCAGACCAGCTCGACCGCCACCGCGGTCGCCTCGCCGCCGCCGATGCACAGCGAAGCGACGCCGCGCTTGAGGCCCTTCTGCTTCAACGCGTTGAGCAGGGTGACGATGATCCGCGTCCCGCTCGCCCCGATCGGGTGGCCCAGTGCGGTCGCCCCGCCGTGGACGTTGACCCGTGCGTGGTCGAGGCCGAGGTCCTTGATCGCGAACATCGCCACGCAGGCGAACGCCTCGTTGATCTCGAACAGATCGACCTCGTCCTTCGACCAGCCGGCATTGCGCAGGACCTTCTCGATCGCGCCGACCGGGGCGGTGGTGAAGTCCTTCGGCTCCTGCGCGTGCGCGGCCATCGCCACGATCCGCGCGACCGGCGCGAGGCCCTTGTCGCGGGCGACGCTTTCGCGCGCGAGCACCACCGCGGCGGCACCGTCGCTGATCGAGCTTGACGAGGCGGCGGTGATCGTGCCCTCCTTGGCGAACGCGGCTTTCAGCTGGCGGATCTTGTCGGGATTGCCCTTGGGCGGCTGCTCGTCGGTGTCGATCACCGTCTCGCCCTTGCGGCTGCGGACCGTTACCGGCACCACCTCGTCGGCGAACCCGCCGCCTTCGATCGCCGCGTTCGCCCGGCGCAGCGATTCGACCGAGTAATCGTCCTGCGCCTCGCGGGTCAGCTGGTACTCGTCGGCGGTGTCCTGCGCGAACGTGCCCATCGCGCGGCCGGCATCGTAGGCATCCTCGAGCCCGTCGAGGAACATGTGGTCGTACGCGGTGTCGTGCCCGATCCGCGCGCCGCCGCGGTGCTTCTTGAGCAGGTAGGGCGCATTGGTCATGCTCTCCATGCCCCCGGCGACCGCGAGGTCCATCGAGCCCGCGGCGAGCGCCTCGCTCGCCATGATCACGGTCTGCATCCCGCTGCCGCAGACTTTGTTGACCGTGGTCGCCTGGACCGATTTGGGCAGGCCCGCCTTCAGCGCCGCCTGGCGCGCGGGCGCCTGGCCGAGCCCGGCCGGCAGCACGCAGCCCATGTAGATCCGCTCGATGTCGCCGCCCTCGACCCCCGCGCGCTCGACTGCGGCCTTGACCGCGGTGGCGCCGAGGTCGGTCGCTGAGACGTCCGACAGCACGCCTTGCATCCCGCCCATCGGCGTGCGCGCGTACGACAGGATGACGACCGGGTCGCTGGCGGAGAACTGGGACATGACGGGCCTTTCGAACACTGGGTTTCTGATAGCTAATGCTGCACTGCGGCAATGGCAATCGGCGGCCGCGCGCTGTCAAAGGTTACACGAAGTATACATCAAAAACGCCCGGTTCTGCGGGCCGGATTGGAAGGTCCACGAGAGGCGAGGCAGCGCTTTGCCCGGCACGCGCGCAGCGAGTGGAGGAAGGTACGATCGGCATGGAGCGGACCGTGGCACAACCGCGGCCGTGTAGGACAGCGATTTCTCGCCGCTTGCCATGTCTTGCGATATCGCCGACCATCGGTAGCAGATCGAAACCGGAGAACACTCGATGGCCAACGACGGCAAGACCGAGCTGACCGCATTGCTCAAAAAGCAGCGCGACGCGTTCACCGCCGCGCGGCCCGAGCCGCTCGATCTTCGGCGGGACCGGATCGAGCGGGCGATGGCGCTTCTCAAGGATAACGCCGACGAGCTGTGCCGCGCGATGAGCGCCGATTTCGGCAGCCGGTCGGTCCAGCAGTCGATGATCACCGACATCGCCGGCACGGTCGGATTCGGCAAATACTGCCTGAAGCATCTCGGCCAGTGGTCGAGGCCGGAACGCCGCAAGGTGCAGTTTCCCCTCGGGCTCCTCGGCGCGAAGGCCGAATTGCGCTACGAGCCCAAAGGGGTGATCGGCATCCTTTCTCCGTGGAACTTCCCGGTCAACCTGAGCTTCGGCCCGCTGATGCAGGTGTTTGCCGCGGGCAACCGGGCGATGATCAAGCCGAGCGAGTTCACCGAACGGACCAGCGCGCTGATGGCGGAGCTCGTCGCCAGGCGGTTCGAGGAAGCCGAGTGCGCGGTGGTCACCGGCGGGCCCGAGGTGGCGCATGCGTTCAGCGAGCTGCCGTTCGATCACCTGGTGTTCACCGGCTCGACCGCGACCGGGCGCAAGGTGATGGAGGCGGCGGCAAAGAACCTCGTCCCCGTGACGCTCGAGCTCGGCGGCAAGTCGCCGGTGTTTCTCGGGCGCGATGCCGATCTCAGGAAAGCCGGCGAGCGGATCGCGATGGGCAAGATGATGAACGCCGGGCAAATCTGCCTCGCGCCCGATTATCTCTATGTGCCCGAGGACATCGAGGATGGCGCGGTCGCGTCGGTCGAGCTGGCGGTGCACGAGATGTATCCCACGCTGCTCGCCAACGACGATTATGCCAGCGTGGTCTCCGACCGGCATTTCGAGCGCCTTCAGGGGCTCGTCGCCGACGCCCGCGCGAAGGGCGCCGAGGTGGTCGAGGTGAACCCCGGCGAGGAAGACTTCGCCAGCTCCAACGCGCGCAAAATGCCGCTCACCATCCTGCGCAATGTGACCGACGACATGGCGGCGATGCAGGAGGAGATCTTCGGCCCGGTGCTTCCGGTCAAGACCTACAAGGCGATCGACGAGGCGATCGACTACGTCAACGCGCACGACCGCCCGCTCGGGCTGTACTATTTCGGCGAGAACGCCGCCGAGCGCGAAACAGTGCTCACCCGCACGATCAGCGGCGGGGTGACGGTGAACGACGTGGTGTTCCACGTGTCGATGGAGGACCTGCCGTTCGGCGGGGTCGGCCCGTCGGGAATGGGCAGCTACCACGGGATCGAGGGGTTCCGCGAATTCAGCCACGCCCGCAGCGTCTATACCCAGCCCAAGATCGACGTCGCCAAGCTCGGGGGGTTCAAGCCGCCGTATGGCCCGGCGACCGCCAAGGCGATCCGCGGCATGATGAAGTGAGCACCCGGTCACGATTTCGCACCATTCCCACATTTGTGCTAAGGTGCGCGGCATAGGAGTGTGTCATGGGTCGTCTCACCGTCGACATGAGCGACGAGCAGCATCAGAGTCTCAAGGCGTTGGCAGCCTTGGAGGGCAAGACAATCAAGCAGTATGCGCTCGAAAGACTGTTGCCCCGTGATGATGCGGAGGCCTGGCGAGAATTGAAAACCGTGCTGGCTTCGCGTGTGGAGGAGGGGCTGGCCGGGCGCGTTTCTTCAAAGAGCGTGGATGCCATCGTGGCTGAAGAACTGGTCAGCGCCAATCGCGCTTGAAACCGTCCTATGTCCTGACCCAAGCCGCCGAAGCGGACCTGCGCGGCATCATCCGTTACACCAGCGCGCAATGGGGTGATCGCCAGGCGCGGATCTACGCGAGCAAGCTCGCGCGCGGGTTCGAACAGGTCTCGAGCGGGGCGGCCGGGGTCCGGGAGATGAGCGACCTGTTCACGGGCCTGCGTATGCTTCGGTGTGAGCATCATTACGTTTTTGGACTGCCCAGAGTCGAAGGTCCGATGTTGATCGTCGCGATTCTACACGAGCGCATGGATGCGATCGCGCGGGTGGCCCACCGGCTGGAATGAATTGCTTTCCGGGCCCGCTTGCGCCCACGCCGGGCGGGGCCTAGAGGCACGGCCAACCAGCGTCCCAACGCTCAGGATTCTTCCGTGGTCGACCTTTCGCAATACCTGCCGATCCTGATCTTCCTCGGCATCGCGCTCGGCCTGTCGGCGCTGTTCGTGTTCCTGCCGATGGGCGTCGCGCGGCTCACCGGCGCGCATAATCCGACCGCCGAGAAGCTGAGCGAGTACGAGTGCGGCTTCCCCGCGTTCGAGGATCCGCGCGAGCCGTTCGACGTGCGCTTCTATCTGGTGGCGATCCTGTTCATCATCTTCGATCTCGAGGCCGCGTTCCTGTTCCCCTGGGCAGTCAGCCTCGACCTCACCGGCTGGCCCGGCTGGATCACGATGATGGTGTTCCTGCTCGAGCTCGGCGTCGGCCTCGCCTACGCCTGGAAGAAGGGGGCGCTCGAATGGGAGTGAACCGCGGCACTGCGCTTAGCCACGAGCTCGCCAATCCCGGCGCCTCGACGGTGCGCGGCGATGCCCACAACTGGGCGCTTCATCCCGAGGCGCGGCGGCCCGACGAGGGGTTCGTCAACGCGCTGTCGGGCGAGCTCGACAACAAGGGCTTCCTCGTCACCAGCACCGAGGAGCTGTTCCAGTGGGCGCGCACCGGCAGCCTGTGGTGGATGACCTTCGGCCTCGCCTGCTGCGCGGTCGAGATGATCCACGTGAACATGCCGCGCTATGACATGGAGCGCTTCGGCGTCGCGCCGCGGGCCTCCCCGCGCCAGTCCGACGTGATGATCGTCGCGGGCACGCTGTGCAACAAGATGGCCCCCGCGCTGCGCAAGGTCTACGACCAGATGTCGGACCCCAAGTACGTCATCTCGATGGGTTCGTGCGCCAACGGCGGCGGGTATTACCACTACAGCTACAGCGTGGTGCGCGGGTGCGACCGGATCGTTCCGGTCGACATCTACGTCCCCGGCTGCCCGCCCACCGCCGAGGCGCTGCTCGATGGCGTGATGCAGCTCCAGCGCAAGCTCCGCCGCGAAGGGACGATCGAGCGGTGACGGCGGGCACGCGAATCCTCCCCGGAACGGGGAGGGGGACCATGCGAAGCATGGTGGAGGGGGCCCGGCGGCATACGTCGCGCTCCGTGGCGGGGCCCCCTCCGTCACACGCCTCCAGTAG
>JBHWTG010000211.1:0-3435 GCA_043427735.1 Tsuneonella sp.
CGTCGCCGCGCTGGCCGAGCGGTTCAGCTGGCAGGCGAACGCGGCGGCGCTGGCAGCGTATTACGAGGGGTTGCTCAGGGCAGGACGGTGACTGGACGCGGGTTCACGCAGAGGGCGCGGAGGAAAGGGAGACCGCGGAGGGAGATATACCGAGCCGAAGGCTCCATCGCGCTAGATGTCCAGAGTGCGAGCGCGGCTTTGCCGCAGCCTCATTCCTCTGCGGTCTCCCCTTCCTCCGCGTTCTCTGCGCGAAACGGAACCTGGACGCCGCCCTCTCAGGCGGGGCTTTCCCCCCGCGCCACGCGCTCGGCCTTGTCGGGCCCTTCGTTCGGCACGAAGCTGTCGGAGGTCACGCCGAGCCACACCAGGATCGGGGTCGACATGTAGATCGAGCTGTAGGTGCCCACGAAGATGCCCAGCGTGATCGCCGCGGTGAAGCCGAAGATCACGTCGGGCCCGAGGATCAGCAGCGCCACGAGCGTGATGAGCAGCGACAGCGAAGTGACCACGGTGCGGCTCAGCGTCTCGTTGACCGACAGGTCGAGCAGCTCGGTGAACGGCATCTTGCGGTATTTCTTGAGGTTCTCGCGGATGCGGTCGTACACCACGATGTTGTCGTTCAGCGAGTAGCCGATCAGTGTCAGCAGCGCGGCGACGATGTTGAGATCGAACTCCATCTGCGTGAGGCTGAACATCCCCAGCGTCAGCGTCACGTCGTGCACCAGCGCGAACAGCGCGCCGACCCCGAACTGCCATTCGAACCGCACCCAGATGTAGATCGAGATGCCGATCGCCGCGAGGATCAGCGCCAGCATTCCGTCGCGGAACAGCTCGTCGGAGACTTTGCCCGAGACCGAATCGACCCCGTCGATCCGCACTTGCGGATAGGCCTGGCGCACGGTGGAGACGATGTCGGTCGTCATCCGGTTGGCGAACTCGGTGCGGTTTGCCGAATCGTCGGGCAGCCGCATGCGCACCGAGATCTCGTTGGGCTGGCCGAACTGCTGGATGATCGGCTCGCCGTAGCCGAGCCGGTCGATCCGCTCGCGCAAGTCGGCGAGCGGCGCGGCCTGGCTCTCGACGAACGTCATGCGGATCATCTGCCCGCCGACGAAATCGACCCCGAGGTTGAGGCCCTTGGTGAACAGCAGCCCGACCGAGGCCGCCATCAGCAGCAGGCTGACCGCGTAGAACGGCACCCGCCAGCGCAGGAAGCGGATGTTGGTGTTGTCGGGGATCAGCTTCAGGAGCTTCATCGTCCTGCCTTCCTAAAGCACGATGTCGGTCGGACGCGCGCGGCGCAGCCAGCCGGCGACCCACATGCGGGTGAGCGTCACCGCGGTGAACACCGAGGTGACGATGCCGATGATCAGCACCACCGCGAACCCGCGGATCGGGCCGCTGCCGAACAGGAACATGATCACCGCGGCGATGGTGTTGGTGATGTTGGCGTCGAAGATCGCGCGGCTCGCTTCCTTGTAGCCCATCTCGACCGCCTGGACGACCTTGCGCCCGCGCGCGCGCTCCTCGCGGATGCGCTCGTTGATCAGCACGTTGGCGTCGACCGCCGCGCCGACGGTGAGCACGAGCCCGGCGATGCCCGGCAGCGTCAGCGCCGCCGCCCCGCCGAGCCACGCCATCACGCCGAGGATCATCAGCACGTTGAGGATCAGCGCGGCGCAGGTGTAGAGCCCGAAGCGGCCGTAGGTCGCCACCATGAAGGCCATCAGCAGCACCAGCCCGACGGCGAGCGCGATGCCGCCCTTCTTGATCGAATCCGCGCCGAGGTCCGGGCCCACGGTGCGCTCCTCGATCACCGCGAGATCGACCGGCAGCGCGCCCGAGCGCAGCGCGATCGCGAGCTGGTTCGCGCTGTCGACCGAGAACCCGCCCGAGATCTGCGCGGTGCCGCCGCGGATCGGCTCGTTGATGTTGGGCGCCGAGAGCACCCGCTCGTCGAGAATGATGGCGAACGGCTTGCCGACGTTCTGAGTGGTCAGCTGGGCGAACTTGGCCGCGCCCTGCTGATCGAACTGGATCGTCACCACCGGTTCGTTGGTCTGCGGGTCGAAGCTCTGCTGCGCGTTGACGAGGTTGTCGCCCTGGATGCCGCCGAGCCGGCGCACGGCGAGCGGCTGGCCCGGCGTGGCCGAGCCTTCGGCGAACAGGAAGATCTGGCTGCCGGCGGGCGCGATCCCCTGCGCGACGTCGCTCGGCAGCGCGTTCTCGTCGACCAGCTTGAACTCGAGCTTGGCGGTCTGGCCGAGCAGGTCCTTCAGCGCCTGCGGGTCCTGCAGCCCGGGCACCTGGACGACGATCCGCGTGTCGCCCTGGCGGATGATCGTCGGCTCGCGCGTGCCCAGTGCGTCGATGCGCTTCCTCACCACCTCGGTCGCGCTCTGCATCGCGCTGTCGACCGCGGTGTCGAGCCCCTGCTGGGTGGGCGCCAGCACCAGCCGGTTGCCGTCGTTGACCGTCAGGTCCCATTCGCGCACCGTGCCCGCGCCGTTGATGCTCGGCAGCAGCAGCTCGCGCGCGCGGTCGAGCTGGCTCGCGTCCTCGAGCATGAAGCTCAGCCGCCCGCCCGAGGTCGAGACTTCGCCGATGCGGATGCGCGGGCTTGCCTGGCGCATCGTCGTGCGCACGGTCTCTTCCATGTTCTCGAGCCGCTGCGCGGCGATCTGCCCGCTTTCGGCCTCGAGCAGAATGTGGCTCCCGCCGGCGAGGTCGAGCCCCAGGTTGACCATCGGCCGTGGCAGCGCCGCGGGCCACGGAACGTTCGCCAGCGCGAACAGCGAAGGCAGCGCGGCGAGCGCGGCGGCGGCGGTGACCAGCCACAGCCAGGCCTTCTTCCAGCGGGGAAAATCGAGCATCGCCGCGCGCGGCCCGTCAGTCGTTCGCGGCGGCGGTGCCGCCCGGCGGGATCACGTCGCCGATGGTGTGCTTGACCGCCTTGACCTTGACCCCCTGGCCGAGCTCGAGATCGACGTAGTGGTCGTCCACCTTGAGCACTTTGCCCACGAGCCCGCCGGCGGTGACGACCTGATCGCCCTTCTTGAGCCCGGCGACTTTCTCCCGGTGCGCCTTCTGCTGGCGCATCTGCGGGCGGATCAGCAGGAACCAGAAGATCGCGATCATGCCGACGATCGGCAGCCAGGTGATCCATACCGGGGGTGCTTCGGCGCCGGGCGCGGCGGCGGCGAGAATGTCGAGCATCGTCAGATCGGTCCGTTGAACGATAAGGGGCGCGGGCGAGATGGGCACCGGCCCGCCGTCCGCAATGGCGGCGCGCCTAGCAGCATCGCCCGGCAAGGGCAATTCGCGCGCGAGCGTTGCTTTGGAGCCACGCGCCGCCCACCCGCTTGCCTTGGCGCGGGCGCGCACCTATAGGCGCGCCTCCACTGGTCTCGGGACGTAGCGCAGCCTGGTAGCGCA
>JBHWTG010000212.1:0-2698 GCA_043427735.1 Tsuneonella sp.
GCATCTCGTGTTCACCGGGCAGATGGATTATCCGCCCAACGTCGCGGCCGCGCGCCGCGCCGCGCTGGCGCTGATGCCCGCGATCCGCGAGGCGCACCCGCGGGCTTCGTTCCATATCGTCGGCCGCGCCCCGGCCACCGAGGTCCGCGCGCTCGACGGGACGAACGGCGCGCGGGTGTGGGGGGAGGTGCCCGACGTGCGTCCGTTCCTCGCCGCGGCCGACCTTGTGCTCGCGCCGCTGGCGATCGCCCGCGGGGTGCAGAACAAGGTGCTCGAGGCGATGGCGATGGCGCGCCCCGTCGTGCTGACCCCCGAAGCCGCGACCGGGATCGGCGGCGAGGACGAGCTGCACTACGCGGTCGGCGATGGCGACGCGGCGCTGGCGCAGCACGCGCTCGCGCTCCTCGCGGACGGTGCCCGCGCGCGGGCGATGGGCGCGGCCGCCCGGCGCTTCGTGGTGGCGGAGAAAAGCTGGGCCGCGGCGCTCGCGCCGCTGGCCGGGCTCGTCGGCCGAGCTGAGACCCGGCGCGATGCCGCCTGAGCTCGCGCTCGCCGCGCCCACGCCCACGCTCTGGAGAGCCGCGCTCGTCCGGCTGGCGCTGGCGTGGGGCGCGCTGTTCGCGCTGACGCTCGCCGAATGGCGCGAGATGGCGCGCCAGTGGTGGACCATCGACACCTATAACCACGTCCTGCTGGTGCCGGCGATCCTCGCCTGGCTCGTCTGGCTCCGCCGCGAGGAGCTGGCGAAGCTCGAGCCGCGCGGCTGGTTGCCCGGGCTCGCATGGCTCGGCGCCGGCCTCGTCCTGTGGCTCGCCGGGCGCACGGCCGAAATCAACCTGTTCGCGCAGGCAGGAGCGGTCATCGCATTCCAGGGCGCCTTGGTCGCGCTGGCCGGGGTGCGGGCGACGCTCGTGCTCGCGTTTCCGCTGCTGTACGCCGCGTTCCTCGTGCCGTTCGGCGACGAGCTGATTCCCCTGCTGCAGGAGATCACTGCCCGGATCGCCGTCGCGCTGACGCATGCCAGCGGGGTGCCGGCGGTGATCGACGGGCTCTACATCGACACCCCGGGCGGCAAGTTCGTCGTCGCCGAGGAGTGCTCGGGCGTGAAGTTCCTCGTCGCGATGATCGCGCTCGCCGCGCTCGTGGCATGGACCGGGTTCGCCAGCTGGAAGCGCCGGATCGTGCTGGTCGTCGGCGCCGGGCTGGTGTCGATCCTCGCCAACGGAGTGCGCGCGTGGGGGACGATCTTCGTCGCGCAATGGGTCGGCGCCGAACGCGCCGGCGGGTTCGACCACATCGTTTACGGCTGGCTGTTCTTCGCGGTGGTGATCGCGATCGTTCTGGGCGCCGCCTGGCGGTTCCTCGAGCGCGAGCCGGCCGAGGCCGGCCTCACCGCCGGGCAGGCCGCCGCGCATCCGCTGGCCCGGCTCGAGCGCCACGGGATCGCGCCCGATGCGGCGCTCGCCGCGGTGGCGGGCTCCGCGATCGCCTTTGCCGTGCTCGTCCGCCTCGTCTAGGGCCGCCGCCGATGTGCGGGATCGCGGGTATCTTTCATTGCGGCACGATCAAGCCGGTCGACCCGGTGCGGGTAACGCGGATGTGCGACGCGATCGCGCACCGCGGCCCCGATGGCAGCGGTGTGTGGACCGCCCCCGGCGTCGGGCTGGGCCATCGCCGGCTGTCGATCATCGACCTCGCCGGCTCGCCGCAGCCGATGCTTTCGCCCGATGGCCGTGCAGTGCTCGTGTTCAACGGCGAAATCTACAATTTCAGGGAATTGCGGCGCGAACTCGAGACCCGCGGGGTGCGCTTCCGCACCGCCGGCGACAGCGAGGCGATCCTCGCCGCGTGGCGCGAATGGGGGCCCGCCTGCCTCGAGCGGTTGCACGGCATGTTCGCCTTCGCGCTCTACGACCTCGACCGGCGCGAGCTGTTGCTTGCGCGCGACCGGCTGGGGGTGAAGCCGCTCTACACCGCGATGCTCAGCGACGGCAGCCTGGCCTTCGCCTCCGAGCTGAAGGGGCTGCTGGCGCACCCGCTGCTGCGCCGCGAGCCCGATCCGCTGGCGGTCGAGGACTACATGACCTGGGGCTACGTGCCCGACCACCGCGCGATCCTCAAGGGGGTCGAGAAGCTTCCCGCGGGCCACTATCGCCTGCTGCGGCACGATGCGCCCGCCGCGCCGCCGGTGCGTTGGTGGGACGTGAGCTTCGCCGAACGCCGGCGCGAGAGCGCCTCGGACCTCGAGGCCGAGCTGCTGTTCCACCTGCGCGAGGCGGTGACCAGCCGGATGGCGGCCGACGTGCCGCTCGGCGCATTCCTCTCCGGCGGGGTCGACAGCTCGAGCGTGGTCGCGCTGATAGCCGAGGCGAGCCGCGACCCGGTGCGGACCTGCTCGATCGGGTTTGACGAGGCCGGCCTCGACGAGACCGCGTATGCGCGCGCGGTCGCCGCGCGGTTCGGCACCGACCACCGCGAGCGGATCGTCGCCAGCGACGACTTCCATGAAATCGCCCGTCTGGCGGCGATGTTCGACGAGCCGTTCGCCGACGCGAGCGCGCTGCCGACCTGGCGGGTGAGCCAGCTCGCGCGCGAAAGCGTGACGGTCGCGCTGTCGGGCGACGGGGCGGACGAGGCGTTCGCCGGATACAGGAGATCGGAAGGAGCACAGTCTGAACACCAGTCACGTCGATCGATC
>JBHWTG010000213.1:0-5075 GCA_043427735.1 Tsuneonella sp.
TTGTGTGCGGCAGGCGCCGGCGGCGAGGTCGAGCATGTCCTCTTCCTCCTCGCTCGCGGGCGGCAGGCGCTCGAACCATTCGGGCGCGACGATCACGTGGCAGGTCGAGCACGCCATCTGCCCCTCGCAGGTGCCCTCGAGCGGCAGGCCCCTCGCCTGCCCGAGGCGCAGGAGGTTGTCGCCCGGTTCGCCCTCGGCCTCGATGCGCTTGCCGCGCGGGTCGGTGAAGGCGACGCGGATCACTGGCGGTCGGCCGCGGCGTTGATCAGCGCGGCCGCCTCCTCGAGCTCGGCCAGCGTCGTGTAGCGGCCGAACCCGAGGCGGATCGAGCTTCTGGCCTCGGCATCGCTCAGCCCGAGCGCTTTCAGCACGTGGCTCGGCCGGCCCGAGCCGCTGGCGCAGGCGCTGCCGGCGGAGATCATCACGGTGCGGCAATCGCTCATCAGCCGGGCGACGTCGAGGCCATCCCGGCGAACGTTGAGGTTGCCGCGCCAGCGATGCTCCGCGCTGCCGTTCAGTATCCACCCGGCGAACAGCTCGCGCGCGCGCTGCCACAGCGTTTCGACGTGCGCGGCGTCGCGATCGAGCGCTTCACCGGCAACGCGCGCGGCGGCTCCCATCCCCGCGATCAGCGCCGGGCTGAGCGTGCCCGAGCGCAGCCCGAACTCCTGACCGCCGCCGGACTGCACTTCGGCGAGCTCGACCCCGTCCCTCACCCACAGCGCGCCGACGCCCTTGGGTCCGTGGAACTTGTGCGCGCTGAGCGCGATCAGATCGGCTTCGGCGACCGGCAGCTTGCCGTACGCCTGCACCGCGTCGGTGAGCAGCAAGGCCCCGGAATCGCGCGCTTTTCGGCGCCACTCGGCGAGCGGCTGCACGGTGCCGATCTCGTTGTTGACCTGCATCACGCACACCAGGCGCGTGCCGGGCGGCGGGTCTTGCGCCGGATCGCACAGCCCGTCGCCGCCCACCGCCAGCAGGTGCCCGCCGCGCGCGGTGTCGAGCACCGCGGCATGCTCGATCGCCGAGACCGCCACCGGGCCGGCCGAGCCGCGGATCGCAAGGTTGATCGCCTCGGTCGCGCCGGAGGTGAACACCACCCGCCCCCCGGGGGGCAGCAGCGCGGCGACCTGATCGCGCGCGTGCTCCACCGCGGCGCGGGCGATGCGCCCCATGCGGTGCGGCGAGTGCGGATTGCCGAACCCGTCGCTGCCCGGCCCGCCGAGCCAGCGCAGCATCGCCTCGCGCGCTTCCGGCGCGAGCGGGGTGGTGGCCTGATAGTCGAGGTAGATCACGACGGCTCCCCCAAGCCGTCGCCCCGGACCTGATCCGGGGCCTGGCTACCTACGAGCGCCGCTCTCAGAAGAGAGCCTTGCCCCGTGTCAAGCACGGGGCGACGATGGTTGAATAAGCGGAGAAGAATCATCTCCGTGCCATCCCCAGCCAGGTTTCGCAAAACCGCTCGATCTCGGCGCGGGTCGTGGTCCAGCCGAAGCTCACCCGGATGGTGCGGTCGGCCACCTCGCCCGGCACCCCCATCGCGGTCAGCACGTGGCTGCGGCTCATCGTGCCCGACGAGCAGGCCGAGCCCTGGCTGACGGCGATCCCGGCCGCGTCGAAGCGCATGAGCTGCGCCTGCGCCGACAGGCCCGGCATGGCGATCGCGCGGATATAGGGCGTGGGGTCCGATAATCGGTCGGACAGCCACTCGCCGCCGATCGCGCGTACTTCGCCGGCGAAGCGCGTGAGCGGCGCGAGCACGGCGGGGTCGAGGTAGGGATCGCCGCAATCCTCGAGCGCGGCCGCCATGCCGAGCACGCCCGGCAGGTTCTCGGTCCCCCGGCGATAGCCGCGCTCCTGCCCGCCGCCGGGGTGAAGCATCGCGTAATCCTTGACCAGCAGCGCGCCCACCCCGACCGGCCCGCCGAACTTGTGCGCCGCGACGATCGCCATGTCCGCCATCCGCGGCAACTCGAACTTGCCGGCGCTCTGCGCGCAGTCGACCAGCAGCAGGCCGCCGTTGTCGTGGACCACTTCGGCCGCGAAACCGATGTGCTGGCGGTTGCCGGTTTCCGAGTTGATGTGCTGGACCGCCACCAGCGAGCGGTTTTCCGGATCGTCCACCAGCAGCTCGGACGGCCGGCTTTCGTCCGACAGCACGACGAGGTCCGCCGCCCCGTCGCCGCGGACCGGCAGGGTCCACTCGGGCCGGTCGCCGCGCAGCACGGCGTCGTGCTCGATCGCGCTGGCGACGTCGTGCACCGCGTTCGCGGCATCGAGCGCGAGCGCGGCGGCTTCGCTCGCGCCCGAGGTGAAGATCACCTCGCCCTGCCATCCCAGCGCCGCCTTCACCCGCTCGCGCGCGTCCTCGAGCAGCGCGCGCGCCTTGCGCCCTTCGGCGTGCGGGCTCGATGGGTTGGCCCACAGCGCGAACCCCTGCTCGATCGCCGTGCGCGCTGCCGGGCGCAACGGCGTGGTCGCCGCGTGGTCGAGATAGATGCGGGGGGATGCCATGATTGCGAAATGCTTCTCTCCGACTATATAGCCGCGCACCCGCGCGGCGCCAGAGCGCCTGCGCGCCGCCCACCAATCAAGGTCGTTCCATGCCGCAAGTGATCTTCCCCGGCCCCGAAGGCCGCCTCGAAGGCCGTTACAGCCCCGCGCCGCGCCCGCGCGCGCCGGTGGCGATGATCCTCCACCCGCACCCGCACGGCGGGGGCACGATGAACGACCGGATCGTCCAGCGCCTGTACAAGACGTTCGTCGACCGCGGGTTCGCCACGCTGCGGTTCAACTTCCGCGGGGTCGGCCGCAGCCAGGGCAGCTTCGACAACGGCGTGGGCGAGCTGTCGGACGCGGCGAGCGCGCTCGACTGGGTCCAGTCGATCCACCCCGAAGCGCAGACCACCTGGGTGGCGGGCGTCAGCTTCGGCGCGCTGATCGGCATGCAGCTCCTGATGCGGCGGCCCGAGGTGCGCGGGTTCATCTCGGTCTCGGCCCCGGCCAACATGTACGATTTCAGCTTTCTCGCCCCCTGCCCGGCGAGCGGCATCTTCGTTCACGGCGCGCAGGACACCGTCGTCCAGCCGAGCTCGGTCGGCAAGCTGGTCGAGAAGCTGCGCACCCAGCGGCACATCACCATCCATCACGACGAGATCCCGCGGGCGAACCATTTCTTCGAGCACGAGCTCGACGACATGATGCTGTCGGTCGACAAGTACCTCGACTTCCGCCTTTCGCCGGAGTGCCCGATCCGCTGACCTGGTGGCTTCGCGCCCGAGCCCGGCCAAAGCGCTTGCCAGCTGCTCGTAACGTTGTAACATTGCCTGTCGAGAGAGGAGACTCGACATGGCCTACCTGCAGCATACGAGTTGGAGAGATCGCCCCGGGGCGGTGGCCGGCGTGGTCGCGATCCACGCGCTGATCGGCTACGCGCTGATATCCGGGCTGACGATCGGCGACTTTGTCCACACGCCGCCCCGCTTGAAGGCGCGCGACTACGTCGACGTCCCGCTGCCGCCGCCACCGCCGCCCGAGCCGAAGCCCTCGGTCGAGCGCGACAGCGCGCTGGTCGAGCAGCCGCTCGTGGTGCCGCTGCCGCCACTCGATCTGAGCAAGGCCGAACCGCGGGTCGACACCACCCCGATCCCGCTGCCGACTCCCGACTTCGTGCCGCGCCCGCTGCCCTCGCAAACGCCGGCGGCGCTGCCCAAGGTGGCGACGTTCGAACCGGTCGGCGCACGGCCGCGCGGCAACCCCGCGGGCTGGGTCACGGTCGACGACTACCGCTCGAGCTGGATCAACCGCGAAATGACCGGCACCGCGCGCTTCCGGCTCGAGATCGGTGCCGGCGGGCGGGTCGAAGGCTGCACGATCACCGTCTCGAGCGGCCATCCCGAGCTCGACAAGGCGACCTGCGCGCTCGTCACCCGGCGTGCGCGGTTCGAGCCCGCGCGGGACGCGAGCGGGGCCGCGGTCCGCGGCAGCTACAGCAACGCGGTGCGCTGGGAGCTGCCGGAGTGATCAGCGCGCGATCTGCCCGGCGGGCGAGATGCCCTTCCCGTCGGGGAGCGTCCAGATCGCCACGTTGACCACCGCGATCGCCGCCAGCACCAGCATCAACAGCGCCTGGCGCCGCATCCCCGGCTTGCGCCACAGCCACGCCGCGCCCGCCACCAGCGCGAACGCGGCAAGCACGAGGATCGAGAGGACGGTCGAGAGCATCCTGCCCCGATAGCTCGGCATCCCGGCGCGGAACAGCCCGCCGCGCCGCGGGTTTCTCCAGGCAAGTCGGGCGAACGCTCGCCCGCCAGTGGAGCGCACGCGAATGAGCATTTTCGGCAAGATCAGGGACGCGATCTTCGGTAAGGCGCACGCCAGCCCCGCGCCCTCGCCCACCGTCGATACCACCCAGTCGCCCGGCGCCCCGGCTCCCACCCCCGAACCGCGGCAGACCAGCGCGCCGCCGTTGATCGACGTCGAGAACCATCTCGATTCGATGCCGGGCGCGGACCGGCTCAACTGGCGCACCTCGATCGTCGACCTGATGAAGCTCGTCGGCATCGAGGCCGATTACGAATCGCGCAGGGCGCTGGCGCAGGAACTCGGACGGACCGAGTATTCGGGCAGCGCCGAGGACAACGTGTGGCTGCACAAGCAGGTGATGGGCGAGCTGTCGCGCAACGGCGGACGCGTGCCGGCCGAATTCCTCGATTGAACTCATTGCCCTGCGGAACCAAGGGTTTGACATCGGGGGGCGCCAGCGCGCACACCCGGCCGTCATGACCGCACACAGCTTTGCCTTCACGCGCCGCCAGACCCTTGCCGGGCTCGGCGGCGCTTCGCTCGCCGCCCTCGCCGGATGCAGAACCGCCTCCGGCACGTCCGCTCCGCTCGCGCCGCAGGCGCTGCTCGACGACATCGCCTGGAACCTCATCGAGCACATGCCGGGCACCGCCACCGGCCTCGGCATCGATGTCGGCGACAAGGCTTACCTGCGCGGCCGGCTGGGTGATGCCTCGGCCGCGGGACGCCGCGCGCTCGCCGACACGGTCCGCCGCGACCTCGCCCGCGCC
>JBHWTG010000214.1:0-9270 GCA_043427735.1 Tsuneonella sp.
AAGTTGGAAACATCGAACGTGCCGCCGCCAAGATCGTACACCATGATCTTCTGCTCGGCTTCCTTGTCCACGCCGTAGGCCAGCGCAGCGGCAGTCGGCTCGTTGATCAGACGGCGCACGTCCAGCCCGGCAATCTCGCCCGCGCGGCGCGTGGCGCGGCGCTGTTTTTCATTGAAATAGGCCGGCACGGTGATGACCGCCTGGGTGACCTTCTCGCCGAGGTAGCTCTCGGCGGTTTCCTTCATCTTCTGCAGGATGAACGCGCTGATCTGGCTCGGCGAGTAGTCCTCGCCGCCGGCCTTGACCCAGGCGTCGCCGTTCTTGCCCTTGACGATGGTGTAGGGGACGAGCTCGGTGTCCTTCTTGGTCACCGGATCGTCGAACCGGCGGCCGATCAGGCGCTTGACCGCGAACACCGTGTTGTCGGGGTTGGTCACTGCCTGGCGCTTGGCCGGCTGGCCGATCAGCCGCTCGCCATCCTTGGTGAAGGCGACAATCGAGGGCGTGGTGCGCGCGCCTTCCGAATTCTCGATGACCTTGGGTTTGCCCCCATCCATCACGGCGACGCACGAGTTGGTGGTGCCGAGGTCGATACCGATAACTTTGGCCATGGTTTCCCTATGAATTTTGCCCCAGCGGGCGATTGTTGGACACCGCCATTCGAGCTCCCGCATGCGCGGCAAGGCCCCCTCGGCGGCTCGGTTTGCGCGGGCGATATAGGTGCGCTTTTTGTTGGCACAAGAGACCGGGCAGGCTAGCTCTCGCCCACTGTTTCGAAGGGGGAAGCGATGGCGAGAGCAATGCTGCTGGGGTTGGCGCTGGCGAGCGCGGGACTGGTTCTTTCGAGCTGCGGGGAGGCCCCGGCGGGCGCGCCGGCCGAGGCCGGGATCGAGGGCATGAAAATCTCCAACGCGCGGATGGTGCTCGCCCCGGTGGCCGGCAACCCGGCCGCGATCTACTTCGACCTCGCCTACGACGGGACGCGCAACGTCGCCCTCAACCGCGCCGAGGTGAAAGGCGCCAGAAGCGCGACGTTCCACGACTACGGCGAATACGACTTCAAGGTGCAGATGATGGACATGCTGCCGCTGCCGCTCAAGAAGGGCGACAAGGTCTCGTTCGAGCCGGGGGGCAAGCACCTGATGGCGATCGAGCCCGACGCATCGCTCAAGCCGGGCGGCACGACCGAGGCGACGATCATCGTCTCGGGCGGCAAGCGCCATACTTTCCCGGTCGAGATCCGCGCCGCCGGGGACGAGCGCTGAGCGAGACGATGGATTCGCTCGGGATCGAAAGCCGCCGCACGACGCTCGCGCCCGCCTGCCCGGCGGGCGGCGAGCGCGGGCTGACCGACGGCGAGGTCGCGCTCGCCCGCAGCGTGTTCGGCAGCGCGATCGACTATGCGCGGGTCACCATCCGCCGGCGCAAGTTCTTCCCCTTCCAGCCGCGGCGGATCACGATGGCCCCGCGCGGCCACCTGCACTTCCATCCGCGGAACGAAACCTATTGCGACGATTTCTCCCGCGCGGGCCGCCTGGCGCAGGGCCTGTTCGTCCACGAGATGACTCACGTCTGGCAGACCCAGACCCGCGGCGATTGGTACCTGCTCCTTCACCGCCACCCGTTCTGCCGCTACGACTACAGCCTCAAGCCCGGCTGGAGCCTTGCGCGCTACGGCATCGAGCAGCAGGCGCAGATCGTGAAGCACGCGTTCTGGCTGCGGAACGGCGTGGCGGTGGCCGGCGTCGCGGATCCGGCGGCCTACGACCTGCTGGTGCGATTTGTCTGAGCCGGTCAATCTTCGCTGAGAAGATAGTTTCGCAGCGTCTCAATCTCCTGAAGACTTCTGACCCCTCCATGTCCCTGACCGGACAGCATCACACGGGTGAACTTCGAGCCTGCGGCGCTGGACAGACCAGCGAGAATCTCCTCGCCGATTAGGGGATCGCGTTCCCCTGCAATAACCAACACCCGCGCCCCATTTGGATTTTCGAAGTCAACTAGTGGTGATGTGACGAGCCAGTCTCCAAAAAAGCTGACAAGGACGGCCAATTCCCGAGCGGTGTTTGCGTGGACGCTGTTTATCCCGGTCTCTGGAGCCATCGAGGGTTCCCAATCATTGGCAATCGCCAATCGTGTACCGTCGGCGAGTGATAGTGCTTCGCCGCAATCCTGCATAGCTGCCTCAAGCGCAGGCAAAGCAGGATCACCAGCAGCCGCCATCGCATCGCGCAACGAAACGACCATAGGGCCGAGTAATATCAGCTGATCCTCAAACCGTAGCAGCTTTGCGGTATGAAGCGCAAAAAGCGCACCGAAACTTTCGCCGACCAGAAGCACGGGCCCGTGGGATTTTGCTTCTTTGATGAGTTCGCCCAATTCCGTAAAGCCTTGGCGAAGGTCCGGATCGATCTTTCCAGCGACGACCTGATACTTCCGTTCTGCAGTCCCAGGGTACATCGGCAACACAAGGTCATAGCCGAGTTCCAGCAATAGAAGTTGTTCCGGGAGCAGATCGTCATCGATTTTGGAGAATGGACCCCCTATCAGCCAGATTGCGGTGCCTCGGTTCGCCTGCACACGTCCGCAGCCGATTCGGACCACCGGCACATCCGCAGATGTTGTAATTACTTTTCCAGACTCGCGAAAGTAACCCGCGCATTCGATGGCGAAGGTTGAGCCGTCGTCAAGATCGACCTCAAGCCGAGAAGAATCACTCTTCTCTTCGAGAAGCTCAATATCAACCAAGCTGAGGCGTCCCATAGTACCGCAACTAGCAGAAAAAACTATGATAGCAACACACAACAAGCACCGCCGGTTCAGCATGTCGCCAGCCGGTTCACTTGGTTCGCGTCACCTTCCGACTAAACTTGAACTTCAAAACTACTGCATTAATCGTGACTTCGACGTATGTCTCGGTGGTAGTTTCCGGAACCTTTTTAACAGGGATGCGCACCGGGGGGGGGCGGGGGCGGAGGCGCCGGAGAGGGCGGCTGGCTAGCACCGAAGAAAAATTCCGTCTCATAAGTGTTTGACAGGGTGTTATGAACCAGCACGACCTCGCGGATGTCATTCTGCGTGTAACCATCAGGGATGGTCAGTTCACCGCCTACGAAATCGGCCGGACCGACAATTTCTGCGTCGGCAATCACCTCAGTTTCCCCAGGATGAGTCTGGGCGAGAGATACAGCCGGCATACACAAAGCGAACACACCAGCCAAACTTCCAGCGATACCAGCAATCGCACGAGACAATTTGATAATCATGGCTGCGATCTCTTGCGAATAGGAGCGATTCTCCTCTGAAGAGAGTATCATAAGAAGAACAACGCGCAACGCCCAAAGTTCGCCCACGCATTTCGGACAGACGGGGTGAGGTGGCCAGCGACCGAGGTACACGCTTGGTGGTGCGCATCGCTATCGAAACCCAGTGGCCGTATAAACCCCTGGCCGGGATTGAGAGCATCTCGGCGCACTGATAGGCTGCTGCTGCCGGGCGGCCCAACCCGCGCTCGGCGGGCGGCAGAACCCATGCAGCTATCCGACTACGGCATGTCGCGGGAACGCGGCTTCCTTTCGCATTACGAGATCGACGAGATCGCCCTTCCCGCGCGCTTCGACGCGGTCAAGGAAGCGGCCGGCAACCTCTCGGGCCTGCTGACGACCGGTCGCATCCGCCACTGGCTCGACCAGCTCGCCGACCCGGGCCTCGAGGAGTGGGCGCGCGAGGCGCCCGAGGAAGAGGTGCGCACCGCGATGGTGCATTACAGCTTCCTCGTGCAGGCCTACGTCTGGGGCGAGCCGCTCCCGCCCGAGCACCTGCCCGCCAACCTCGCGCGGCCGATGGTGGCGATCGCCGACCGGCTCGGCCAGGCGCCGCTGCTGCCGTATTCGGGTTACGTGCTCGACAACTGGGCGCGGCTCGAAAAGGGCGGGCCGATTGCGCTCGAAAACATCTACATGGTCCAGAACTTCTACGGCGGCGCCGACGAGAACTGGTTCGTGATGATCCATGTGGCGATCGAGGCCGAGGCCGGCGTCCTGCTCGACAACGCGGCCCGGCTGGTGACGGTCGCCCGAGAGCGCGACGCCGCCGAAGCCGAGCGTCTGCTCGCCGAGATGGATGCGGCGTGGGAGCGCATCTACGGCCACTTCGCGCGGATGGGCGAGCGCTGCGACCCGTACATCTATTTCCACCGGGTGCGGCCTTACATCCACGGGTGGGCGAACAACCCGGCGCTGGCCGGCGGCGGGCTGATCTACGACGGGGTCGAGCGTTTCGCGCGCAAGCCGATGCCCTACCGCGGGCAGACCGGGAGCCAGTCGAGCATCGTTCCGGCGATGGACGCGCTGTTCGGCGTCGGCCACTCGGACGATCCGCTGCGCCAGTTCCTCGACGAGCTGCACCACTACCGTCCGGTGCCCCACCGTCGCTTCATCGAGGACCTCGCGGCGCAGTCGAGCTTGCGCGGGTTCGTCACCGCGTCGGGCTCGCAGAGCCTCAAGGACGCCTTCAACGCCTGCCTCAACCAGTCGACCCGCTTCCGCACCCGCCACCTCGAGTACGCGGCGAGCTACATCAACAAGCAGGCCGGCAGCATCGCCGGCAACGATCCCGACGTGGGGACCGGGGGCACGCCGTTCATGAAGTACCTCAAGAAGCACCGCGACGAGAACCGGGCGCAGCTCGTCTGATCTTTTACCGTGCGTTCAGAGAGGCTTGTTAATCAAGTTCGATGAACGCGCCATTTCCCCTGCCTCATCCCGCCTCCGACGAGTTCGAGCAGTTCCAGCGCTTGAAGCTCGAACTGATCGAGGCGTTTTTCGACTTGGACGTGTCACTGGAAGATTGGATCCACGACGGAAATGGTAAAGCCTCGGGTGCCTCGACAGGGTGTCGACTGAAGGAGCTGATCGCGATCGAATTTCCTCAATCCATCGCTTCGAAAGCGCAAGTTTCCCGATTTGCCAAGCTGTCAGCAGAGTTGGACGGCGTAATCAAGGTTCGAAACATGGTCATTCATTCGCGCGCCTCTTTCGGGATTGCCGCGGAGTGTCCTGTCATTTTCTTGCAGCCGGTAGATCATGACCTTCGACAGACCGGATTCTTCGCGCACGTGACCGCCGCGCACATAAGTAGCGCAATCGATAAGGCACGCTCGACTGCGAAAACCCTCAATGCTTGGCGGAGGCAGCGCGATAACAGACTGCCAGCAGAGACCGGCAGCGCTACAGTTCTAGATCGCACCGACGAGCAAGCTTAGAGCTTTGCCAAATCCCCCGGCGCCCTCTTGTCCAGCAGCTTCGACGCATCGGGCATCGGGTACTTGAGCCCCGTCGCGCAATTGAACAGCACCGCCTGGTCGTCCGCGGCGATCCAGCCCTCGGCCACCGCCTTGCGCCAGGCGGCCAGCGTCGCGCCGCCTTCGGGGCACATCAGCAAACCGTCCCGCCGCGCGCAGTCGGCAGCGGCGGCGAGGAGGTCGGCGTCGTCGACGGCGATTGCCCGGCCGCCGCTCTCGCGTACCGCGCGCAGGATGAGGAAATCGCCGACCGCCTTCGGCACCCGGATGCCGGCGGCGACGGTGCGCGCGTTCTCCCACCGCGCGGCGTGCTCGGCACCGTCTTCCCACGCCTTGACGATCGGCGCGCAGCCGCTGGCCTGGACGGCGAACATCTTCGGGCGCTCGGGGCCGATCCAGCCGAGCGCTTCGAGCTCGTCGAACGCCTTCCACATGCCGATGAGCCCGGTGCCGCCCCCGGTCGGGTAGAAGATCGCCGACGGCAGCCGCCAGCCGAGCTGCGCGGCGAGCTCCAGACCCATCGTCTTCTTGCCTTCGATCCGGTACGGTTCCTTGAGCGTCGAGAAGTCGAACCACAGACCCTCGGCCGCGCCCCGGCCCACGATTGCGCCGCACTCGTCGATCAACCCGTTGACCCGGTAGACCCGCGCGCCTTGCATGGCGATCTCGCGCACGTTGATCTCGGGCGTATCGTCGGGACAGAACACCACCGTCTCGATCCCCGCGCGCGTCGCATAGGCGGCGAGCGCGGCACCGGCGTTGCCGTTGGTGGGCATGGCGATTTTCTCGACGCCCAGCTCGCGGGCCATCGCCACCGCCATCGCCAGGCCGCGCGCCTTGAACGAGCCGGTGGGCAGGCGGCCCTCGTCCTTGACGATCAGGTTGGGCCCGCCGGAGCGCGGGATCGGGATCAGCGGAGTCTCGACCTCGCCGAGGCTCGCTATGCTGTCCGTCCGGCGCACCGGCAGCAGCTCGCGCCAACGCCACAAGTCGGTCGGCCGCGCTTCGAGCGCCGCGCGCGACAGCGCGGTGCCGACCCCGCCCAAGTCGTAGCGCACCAGCAACGGCCGCCCGGCCGCCGACAACCCGTGCTGCGTGTCGGCCTCATAGCGCTCGCCGGTCAGCGAGCATTCGAGATGAGTGACGAACGCCGGCCGTTCGCCCTCCAGGTTCGCGGTAGGCGCCAATTCAGCCCGGCTTCTTCGCCACGCCGACCATCGCCGGGCGCAGCAGGCGGTCCTTGATCATCCAGCCGCTCTGCATCTCCTGCACCACCGTGCCCGGCGCGTGCTCGTCGGAGGGAACCTCGAGCATCGCCTGATGCTGGTTGGGATCGAGCGGCAGCCCTTGCGCGGCGATGCGGGTGATGCCGTGCGCGGCGAACACCTTCTCGACCTCGCGCCGGGTCGCCTCCACCCCGGTCACGAGCGCGCCGAGGCGCGGGTCGTCGTGCAGCTCGGCCGGGATCGCCTCGATCGCGCGCACCAGGTTGTCGTAGACCGACAGGATGTCGCGGGCAAAACCGGTCGCGGCATACGCGCGCGCGTCGGCCACGTCCTTCTCCATCCGCCGGCGCACGTTCTGCGTTTCGGCGCGGGCGTAGAGGACGTCCTGCATCGCCTTGTCGAGATCGCCCTTGAGCGCCGCGAGCGCATCCGACAGCGCGTCGCCCCCGCCCCCGCCCTCGTTCCCGTCTTCGGGCTGGTCGTCGATCATGTCGGCGGGGACGCCGTCGAGTTCCTTCGCCGCGGCGCTGGCCGCCGCCTGCTTTTCGTCTTCGATCATGTCTCGTGTGTCGTCGCTATCCGATGAGTTTGCCCAGTGCCCCCATCTTGGTGAGGGTCTGCGCGGTGAAGTCCACCATGGGGACCACGCGCGCGTAATTCAACCGCGTCGGGCCGATCACCCCCAGCACGCCGACCACCCGTCCCTCGCGGTCGCGGTAGGGCGAGGCGATCACCGCCGAGCCGGACAGCGCGAACAGCCGGTTCTCGCTGCCGATGAAGATCCGCGTCGCCTGCGCCGTGCGCGCCGAATCGAGCAGCTCGGCGACCGCCTGCTTGCTTTCGAGGTCGTCGAGCAGCTGGCGCACCCGCTCGAGATCGCCGAGCGCGCTTTCGTCGAGCAGGTTGGCCGCGCCGCGCACGATCAGCACCGGGCGGCGCCCGGTGCTCTCGTAATTGTCCTCGCTCCACACCGCCAGCCCGCGCTCGACGAGATCGCGGCTGGCGGCATCGAGCTGCGAGCGCCCCTGCGCGAGCTCGGCGCGCATCGCGCCCGCCGCCTCGGCCAGCGTGCGCCCGGCAAGCCGCGCGGTGATGAAGTTCGAAGCCTGCTCGAGCGTCCCCGGCGCCGCCGGCGCGGCGAGCTCGATCACCCGGTTCTCGATCGCCCCGTCCTCGCCGACCAGCACCGCGAGCGCGCGCGTCGCCGACAGCGGCACCAGCGTCAGCTGCGCCAGCCGCGGTTCGCGGCGCGGGACCATCACCATCCCGGCTGCGCCCGAGAGGTCCGACAGCAGCGCGCTGGCGGCCTCGAGCGCGGCCTCGATCGGCCCCGGCGCGGCGAGGCGCTGCTCGATCGCCTGGCGCTCCTCGGCACTCGGCTCGGCCACCTGCATCATCCCGTCGACGAACAGCCGCAGCCCGCTTTCGGTCGGCATGCGCCCGGCGCTGGTGTGCGGCGCGGCGAGCAGGCCGAGCATCTCGAGCTCGTGCAGCACCGAGCGGATCGAGGCGGGCGACAGGTTCAGCCCGCCCCCCCCTTCGCTTTTGGGCCCCGCGAGCGTCTTCGACCCCACCGGCTGTCCGCTGGCGAGATACCCCTCGACCACCAGCCGGAAGATGTCGCGCGCGCGGGTGCTCAGCTCGGTGACCGGGGGCGTCGGCATCGGCGGCAATCTAGAGCCCGCCCTTGCGGCGGCAAGGGGCAAGCGCGTAGGCGGCGGGGCGACTCACGAAGGAACCGACATGCGAGCTTCCGGCCGCGCGCCCGACGAGATGCGCGCCATCACCATCGAGACCGGCTTCACCAAGCATGCCGAAGGCTCGTGCCTGGTCGGCTTCGGCGACACCCGGGTGCTGGTGACCGCGAGCGTCGAGGAGCGCATCCCGCCGTGGTTGCGGGGGAAAGGCGAAGGCTGGGTGACGGCCGAGTACTCGATGCTCCCGCGCGCCACCCACACCCGCGGGGCACGCGAGGCGGCCAAGGGCAAGCAGAGCGGGCGGACGCAGGAGATTCAGCGGCTTATCGGCCGTTCCCTGCGCGCGGTGGTCGATCTCAGGAAGCTCGGCGAGCGGCAGATCGTGCTGGATTGCGACGTGATCCAGGCCGACGGCGGCACGCGCACCGCGGCGATCAGCGGCGCGTGGGTGGCGCTGCGGCTGGCGGTCGACAAGCTCATCGCGGGCGGCGCGCTGGCCGCCGATCCGATTCAGGCCAAGGTCGCCGCGATCAGTTGCGGGATCGTCGGCGGCACGCCGGTGCTCGACCTCGATTACCTCGAGGATTCGGGCGCCGACGCGGACGCCAACTTCGTGCTGATCGACGGCGGCCGCATCGCCGAAGTCCAGGCCACGGCGGAAGGCGCGACATACGACGAGGAAGCGCTGCTGCGTCTGCTCCGCCTGGCGCAGATCGGCTGCGCGCAAGTGTTCCGCGCGCAGGAGGCAGCGACCCGGAAATGACTTGTGATCCGCTCGTCCTGAGCCTGTCGAAGGACGACAGCGCGACGTCCGCGCGCTTCGACACGCTCGGCGCGAGCGGAGATCGTGCATGACGCGCCGCATCGGCTCCTCCACCCTCGTCATCGCCACCCACAACACGGGCAAGCTCAACGAGATCGGCGCGCTGCTCGAGCCCTATGGGGTCAAGTGCCTGAGCGCCGGCGCGCTCGGGCTGCCCGAGCCGAAGGAGACCGGCACCAGCCTTGTCCAGAACGCGCTGCTCAAGGCGCGCGCCGCGACAGT
>JBHWTG010000215.1:0-6453 GCA_043427735.1 Tsuneonella sp.
AGCAGGTCGAGGGCGCGCTGGTCCTGGTAGGTCAGCTGGGTCGAGGCCGGCTTGGGCGGCGGCGGGGCCGCAGCCTCCTTCTTCTCCGCCTTGGGCGCACGGCGCGGATCGCGCTTGGCGATCCAGTCGGCATAGCCGCCGACGATCACATCGACCTTGCCGCTGCCGTCGAGCCCCAGGGTCATCGTCACCGTGCGGTCGAGGAAATCGCGGTCGTGGCTGACGATCAGCACGGTGCCGTCGTAGTCGGCGATCACTTCCTGCAGCAGGTCGAGCGTCTCGAGGTCGAGATCGTTGGTCGGCTCGTCGAGCACCAGCAGGTTCGATTTGCGCGCGAACTCGCGCGCCAGCAGCAGCCGGCTGCGCTCGCCGCCGCTGAGCGTGCCGATCCTGGCGTCGACGATGGCGGGATCGAACAGGAACTCTTTGAGGTAGCCCTGCACGTGCTTGCGCCCATCGCCGACCTCGATCCAGTCGCCGCCCTCGGCGAGCACCTGGCGCACGGTCTTGTCGGGCGACAGCACGCTGCGCTGCTGGTCGATCATCACCCCGGTGAGCGTCCTGGCGACGGTCACCGTCCCGCTGTCGGGCGCGAGCTCGCCGGTGAGCAGCTTGAGGAGCGTCGTCTTGCCGGTGCCGTTCGCGCCGACCACGCCGATCCGGTCGCCGCGCTGGATGCGCAAGGTGAGGTCGCGGATGATGCGGCGGTCACCGAAGGATTTCGAGACATTCTCCGCCACGATCACCGACTTCGACTTGAAGTCCTCCTCGACCGCCAGCTTGAGCCTGGCGGTGCCCTGCGGGTCGATCATCGCCGCGCGCTGCGCACGCATCTGCCAAAGCTTCTCGAGCCGCCCCTGGTTGCGCTTGCGCCGCGCGGTGACCCCGCGCTCGAGCCAGTGCGCCTCGATCTTGAGGCGCGCGTCGAGGCGCTCGGCGTTGCGCGCCTCCTCGGCGTAGACCTGCTCCTCCCACGCCTCGTAGCCGCCGAAGCCGATCTCCTTGCGCCGCATCAGGCCCCGGTCGAGCCACAGCGTGGTGGTGGTCAGGCGCTTCAGGAACGTGCGGTCGTGGCTGATCGCCACGAACGCGCCCTTGAAGCGGCCGAGCCAGTCCTCGAGCCAGTCGATCGCCGCGAGGTCGAGGTGGTTGGTGGGCACGTCGAGCAGCAGCAGGTCGGGCTCCTGCGCCAGCGCGCGGGCGATCGCCGCGCGGCGCTTCTCGCCGCCGCTCGCGGTCGCGGCATCGCGGCTCATGTCGATCCCGAGCTGGCCGGCGATCGCTTCCACTTCGTGCGCCGCGGGCGGGTGCGCGCCGTCGAGCGCCCACTCCATCAAGGTGGCGTGCCGCGAGAAATCGGGCTCCTGCTCGAGCAGCACGATGCGCGTGCCGGGCTTGACCTTGCGCAGCCCCCTGTCGGCTTCGATCTGGCCGTCGATCAGCTTGAACAGCGTGGTCTTGCCCACCCCGTTGCGGCCGATCAGCGCGATCCGGTCGCGCGGGCCGATGTGCAGGTCGAGCTCGGAGAACAGCCAGCGGCCGCCCTGTTGCAGGCCGAGGCCTTCCCAGCTGAGGATCGGAGGCTGCGCCATCGGCCGCGCGCGGTAGGCGGCCGGCCCGGCCGCGGCAAGCGAAAGCCTCGCCCTGCCCGCGCGGGCAGGGACTGCGATCCCGGCGCGGGGCCTGAACCGCGCAGCGCTTCGGCATTCACGGGTTGTTCAATGCCCCGCACCTAGGCATTCGCTCGTCATGAACCGCTTCATCGCCATCCTTTCGCTCGCCGCGCTGGCGCTGCCTGCCGTCCCAGCGCTCGCCCAGCCCAACGACCAGGGCGAAGCGCGCAAGGAGATGCGCGCCGGCAACGTGCTCAGCCTGCGCGAGATCGAGGGGCGCGTGCTCCCCACGATGCGCGGCAGCGAGTATCTCGGCCCGGCCTACGATTCGACCGCGATGGCCTATCGCCTGAAGTTCATCCGCGACGGCCGCGTGACCTATGTCGACATCGACGCGCGCACCGGCCGGGTGCTCGGGGTCTCGCGCTGAGCGGCCCGGGAAACGCCGCGTCGGTTGACGCGTTCATGTTCTGCGCCCACATCGCGCCGACAACCGGACGTAGGACCACTCGACCATGCGCATCCTGATCGTCGAGGACGAGCCGACCCTCGGCAAGCAGCTCAAATCGACGCTCGAGCAGACCGGATACGCGGTCGACCTGTCGACCGATGGCGAGGACGGCCATTTCCTCGGCTCGACCGAGGAATACGACGCGGTGATCCTCGACCTCGGCCTGCCCGAGATCGACGGGCTCACCGTGCTCGGCATGTGGCGCAAGGAGGGGCGCAAGTTCCCGGTGCTGGTGCTGACCGCGCGCGATAGCTGGTCCGACAAGGTCGCCGGGCTCGACGCCGGCGCGGACGATTATCTCGCCAAGCCGTTTCAGACCGAGGAGCTGATCGCCCGCCTGCGCGCGCTGATCCGCCGGGCCTCGGGCAACACCTCGAGCGAGCTCACCGCCGGGCCGGTGCGGCTCGACACGCGTTCGGGGCGGGTCACGCTCGCCGGCGAGCCGGTCAAGCTGACCGCGCAGGAATACAAGCTGCTCTCCTATCTGATGCACCACAAGGGCAAGGTGGTCAGCCGCACCGAGCTCATCGAGCACATCTACGACCAGGATTTCGACCGCGATTCGAACACCATCGAGGTCTTCGTCACCCGCATCCGCAAGAAGCTCGGCGCGGACGTCATCACCACCATCCGTGGCCTCGGTTACAGCCTCGACGACCCCGACGAGCAGCCGCGCGCCAACTGAGCCCGGCGCGGTTCCCGCGGCGGCGCAGACCGGCGCGGTGAGCGCGGGGCCGAACGGCTCGCGGCGCACCGGCAGCCTGTCGCGCCGGATGATGCTGATCGCGTTCGGCTGGATTGCGATCCTGCTGCTCGCGGGCGGTTTCGCACTCGACCGCACGCTGACCAACCTCGTTGAGAAGAACTTCGACGATCAGCTGAGCTACATGCTCACCGCGATGATCGCCTCGGCCGAAATCGGGCCCGACGGCGAGGTGTTCTTCAACCGGCCGCTGGGCGATCAACGCTTCCTCGAGCCCAATAGCGGGCTCTACTGGCAGATCAGCGGCGAAGGGCACGACGATTTTCCCAGCCGCAGCCTGTGGGACCGCAGCCTCGAGGTCCGCCGCGACCATCGCGACACCGACACGCACATCTACGATTCGGCGCAGTTTCCCGACGAGCCGCTGCGCGTCGCCGAGCGCTCGATCGTGCTGCCGGGCAGCGACACGCAGTGGTGGTTCACCGTCGCCGCCAGCCGCGGCGAGCTCGATGCGCAGCTCGCCCGCATCCGCTCGATCCTCGCCTGGAGCTTCGCGGTGCTCGGGCTCGGGCTGTTCGCCATGGCGATGCTGCAAACCTGGTACGGCCTCGGCCCGCTGCGGCGCGTGCGGCTGGCGATCCAGCACATGCGCGCGAGCGGTGCCAACCGGGTGACCGACCCGCTGCCGGCTGAAGTCCAGCCGCTGGTCGAGGAGCTGAACTCGCTGCTCGAGCATTCGGAGCGCCAGGCCGAAGAGGCGCGGACCCACGCGGGCAACCTTGCGCACGCGCTCAAGACGCCGCTCACCGTCATCAACAACGCCGCCACGGCGCACGCGCCCGACCTGCCCGAGACGGTGATCCGTGAAGCGGGGACCATGCGCCGCCATGTCGATCACCACCTGGCGCGCGCGCGCGCGGTCGGCCGCCGCGCGGTCGGCCACGCGCAGACGCCGGTGTGCGAAAGCGCCGAGGCGGTGCGCCGCGCGGTCGAGCGGCTCTATCCGCAAGTGCGCTTCGACATTGCCGGCAACCGCCAGGCGCGCGTCGCCATCGAGCGGCAGGACCTCGACGAGATCCTCGGCAACCTGATCGAGAACGCGGCGAAATACGGCGGCGGCAGCGTGTTCGTGACGGTCGATGCCGAACCCGAGGCCGCCGAATGCGTGATCTGGGTGGAGGACGACGGCCTGGGCATCCCCGAAGCCGAGCGGACCCGCATCTTCGACCGCGGCGCGCGGCTCGACACCGGCAAGCCCGGCACCGGTCTCGGCCTCGTGATCGTGCGCGACGTGGCGGAAATCTACGGCGGAGGCGTCACGCTCGGCGAGAGCGAGGACCTGGGCGGGCTGCTGGTGCGCCTGATCCTGCCGAGGGCGGGTTGACCAGTGGTATTACCTTCGGTATGAAGATGGTATGAAACTGGCCGTGTCGATCCCGGATGACCTCAGCAAGGAAGCCGACCGCGCGGCTCGCGAACTCGGTGTGAGCAGAAGCGCCCTGTATGGTCGCGCCCTGGCAGAATTCTTGCGGGCGCGGGCCGACCGCGAAGTCACCGAGCGTCTCGACGAGGTTGTTTCCAAGCTCGGCTCCCCGCGTTCCGATTTCGTGGCTGCCGCCGGGCGGCAAAGGCTCGCCCAGAGCGAGTGGTAATCGAGCAGGGCGAGGTTTGGTGGGCAGACCTGGGTGTGCCGGTCGGCTCAGCTCCGGGCTATCGACGGCCGGTGGTCGTGGTGCAGTCGAACCCCTTCAATCTGAGCCGTCTCGACACCGTCGTCTGCGTTGCGCTCACAGGACAGGTTCGCTGGGCTAACGCTTCGGGGAATGTTCGGCTGCCCGCAAGGTCGACTGGCCTCGACCGCGATTCGGTAGCGAACATCACCCAGATCGTGACCATCGATCGACGCATGCTGATCGAACGGGCCGGCCAGCTTTCCGGCCGAGATCTGATGCGGATTCTTGACGGCGTCTGCCTGCTGTTGGGCCGTGCCTAGAACTGGCAGATCCGCGCGTCTCTAGCCCACTCGCGCCCGCTCGTGGTGCCGGATCACTTCGTCGATCACGAAGCGGATGAACTTTTCGCTGAACTCGGGGTCGAGCTGCGACTCCTCCGCCAGCGCGCGCAGCCGCGCGATCTGCGCCGCCTCGCGCGACGGGTCGGCCGGGGGCAGGTTGGCGCCGGCCTTGTAGGCGCCGACCGCCTGGGTGATGCGGAACCGCTCGGCGAGGATGTGGATCAGCGCGGCGTCGATGTTGTCGATGCTCTTGCGGTAGGCCGCCAGCACCCGATCGGACCCAGGGTCGAGTTCCTCGCTCATGCCCGGCCCGTGATAGCGGCGATTCCCCGCTTGCCAAGCGACCTCGGCCCACCCATGTGCCCGCCATGAGCGCCGAGATCGTCCCGCTTCCGCGATCGCGTGCCGGCGCCGCCGATCCCTCGCTCGATCCGATGCTGGGGCTGACCGCGCCGGGAATGAACGCGGTCAACGCGGTGATCCTCGAACGCATGCACTCGAAGATCCCGCTGATCCCCGCGCTCGCCGGGCACCTGATCTCGGGCGGGGGCAAGCGCCTGCGGCCGATGCTCACGCTCGCGGGCGCCGAGCTCGTCGGCTACAACGGCACGCGCCATCACAAGCTCGCCGCCGCGGTCGAGTTCATCCACACCGCCACGCTGCTGCACGACGACGTGGTCGACGGCAGCGATCTGCGGCGTGGCAAGGCGGCGGCGAACATCGTGTTCGGCAACCCGGCGACCGTGCTGGTGGGCGATTTCCTGTTCTCCCGCGCGTTCGAGCTGATGGTCGAGGACGGCAGCCTCAAGGTCCTGAGAATCCTCTCGAACGCGAGCGCGGTGATCGCCGAGGGCGAGGTCGATCAGCTCACCGCGCAGCGCCAGATCGAGACCAGCGAGGAGCGCTATCTGGCGATCATCGGCGCCAAGACCGCGGCGCTGTTCGCCGCCGCCAGCCGTATCGCCGCGGTCGTTGCCGAGGCCGACGAGCGGCGCGAGCAGGCGCTCGACGACTACGGCCGCAACCTCGGCATCGCCTTCCAGCTGGTCGACGATGCGATCGATTACGATTCGGACGCGAGCACGATGGGCAAGGCGCGCGGCGACGACTTCCGCGAAGGAAAGATGACGCTGCCGGTCATCCTCGCCTACGCGCGTGGGACAGAAGACGAGCGCAAGTTCTGGCAGGCGGCGATCGCCGGCCACCGCGGGGGCGACGAGGCCCTCGCCGAAGCGACCCGGCTGATCGCCCGGCACGACGCGCTCGCCGCCACCCGCGAACGCGCGCGGCACTTCGCCACCCGCGCAATCGATGCGCTGTCGATCTTCCCCGACGGGGCGGCGCGGCGGGCGATGACCGAAGCAGCCCGGTTCGCGGTCGCGCGCGGGTACTGAGGGCCCTTCGAGACGGGCCTTCGCGTTCGCTCAGTCCCTCCTCAGGGCGAACGGCAAGAAAATGTCCGTTCGTCCTGAGGAGGGATCGAAGCCAAAGGCTGAGAGCCCGTCTCGAAGGACCATGACCGACCTTCCGATCAATCTTGTTCTGCCGAAGCTGCTCGCGGCGCTGCGCGATACGGCTGCGGGCGCGGTGCTCATCGCCCCGCCGGGAGAGA
>JBHWTG010000216.1:0-6023 GCA_043427735.1 Tsuneonella sp.
CATCAGCGTGCCGAACAGCGCGAACGACAGGCTGGCGGCGGCGAGCGGCACGGTGCCGAGCCGGGCGATGAACATCACGTCGATGGCCCACACCAGCATCTGCAGCAGGTTCGCCGCCGCCAGCGGCCAGGCGAGCGCCAGCGTCGCGGAGACTTCGCTCCGCCAGACGCTCTCGCGCGCCGAGTTGATGGCTGCCCCGGACATAAAGCCGGCCCGGATAGGCGCGGGCGGCAGACTGACAAAGCGCAACCTCGTCGGGCCCACCGATTTGCTTTCAGCTTGCGGCAAGCTTGCCACAGCCAGGGAGCGCGCATGATCCGCGCCATCCCCGCCGTCGCCGCCGCGATGCTGCTCGCCATCACTGCCGCACCCGCCACGGCCGGCGAGCTCTACGGCGGGCTTTACAAGCATGCGGTCGACACTCCCTTCACGCTCGACACGCAGGAGCGCGGGGTCGATCTACAGCTCGGCTACCGGCTCGATCCGGTGCTGCCGCTGGCGCGGATCGAGCCCTACGTGTTCGGCTCGCTCAACAGCGAAGAGGGCGGCACCGACTTCGCCGGCGTGGGAGTGAGCCGCAAGTTCGGCCTCGGCGGCGCTTATGTGCGCCCGGGCGTCGGGCTGGTGGTGCACAATGCGCCCGCGACGCGGGTGAATCCGGCGACGGGCTTGCGCACCGATCTTGGCAGCCGGGTGCTGTTCGCCCCCGAGATCGCGGTCGGGCTCGCCGTCGCGCCGCGGGTCAGCCTCGAGGCGAGCTGGGTGCATATCTCCAATGCACGGCTGTTCGATAGCGGGCAGAACCCGGGCATCGACATGATCGGGCTGCGCGCCAACCTGAGGCTTTGACGCGCGCGGCCGAGGCCCTAGAAGACCCGGCGGACCGCTTTGCCTTGTCCGTCTCGGGGGTTTTCGCGCATGATCCGCGTTTTCACCGTCGCCGCGCTGGGGCTGGCGCTCGCCGCCTGCGGCAAGGCCGCTCCGGAAAGCGACGATCCCGCACCGGGCGCCGCGAGCCCTGCGCCGAGCGCGGCCGAGCCGTCGGCGGACGACGCGCTGGCGCGCGCCCCGGCAGCGTTCGTGCAGTGCAAGACGTGCCACGCGGTCGCCCCCGGCAAGCACGGGGTCGGCCCCTCGCTCGCCGGGGTCCATGGCACGAAGGCCGGGGAAATCCCCGGTTACGCGTTCAGCAGCGCGATGAAATCGTCGGGCCTCACCTGGGACGATGCCACGCTCGACCGCTTTCTCGAGCGGCCGATGCGAACCGTGCCGGGCACCAAGATGGTCTATCCGGGGATGAAGGACCAGACCAAGCGCGCCGAGGTGATTGCCTATCTGAAGACGCTCTGATGGAGCATGCTGCCGCCCCGCATTTCTTGCGCGACGGGGCGGTGATGCTCGGCTTCGCGCTCGGGTTCGTGCTGCTGTTCCGCCGGCTGGGGCTCGGCGCGACGCTCGGGTACCTCGTCGCCGGGGCGCTGATCGGCCCGCAGGTGCTCGGGCTGGTCGGCGAGGCCGAGAGCATGATCGCCTTCGCCGAGCTCGGCATCGTGCTGCTGCTGTTCGTCGTCGGGCTCGAGCTCGCGCCCGCCCGGCTGTGGCGCATGCGGCGGGAGATATTCGGGTTGGGGCTCGCGCAGGTGCTGCTGTGCGGCGCCGCGCTCACCGCCGCGATCGGGCTCGCGACCGGGTTCACCTGGGCGGCAGCGCTGGCGATCGGGCTGCCGCTGGCGCTGTCGTCGACCGCGCAGGTGCTGCCGATGCTGCAATCCTCCGGCCGGCTGCGCACCCCGTTCGGGGAGCGGGCGTTCTCGATGCTGCTGTTCCAGGACCTCGCGCTGATCCCGATGATCACCGTGATCGCGGCCCTCAGCCGAAACCCGCAAGCCGCCGACGAGCCGCCCGGATGGCAGCTCGTGCTGCTGAGCGCGGCGGCGATCGCGGGGCTGGTGCTCGCCGGGCGCTACGTCATCCGCCCGCTGTTCCGGCTGATCGGAGGGCTCGGCGAGCGCGAGATGTTCGTTGTCGCGGCGCTGTTCACCGTGGCCGCGAGCGCGGCGACGATGGAGCTGCTCGGCCTGTCGACCGCACTGGGGGCGTTCATCGCCGGAGTGATGCTGGCGGATACCCCCTACCGCCACGAGCTCGAGACCGATGTCGAGCCGTTCCGCTCGATCCTGCTGGGGCTGTTCTTCATTGCGGTGGGCATGATGCTCGACCTGCAGGCGATCGCCGAACGGCCGCTGTTCGTGCTGGCGATGGCGGCCGGGCTGATCGCGATCAAGGCGGCGGTGATCGGTGGGCTGGGGCTCCTGCTCGGGATGGGCTGGCGCGCCGCGCTCGCGCTCGGGCTGCTGCTCAGCCAGGGCGGCGAGTTCGGGTTCGTGCTGTTCGCGCAGGCGCAGGCCGGGCTGCTGATCGAACCCCAGGCGGCGAGCCTGTTCGGCGCCGTGGTCACGCTGTCCATGGCCGCGACCCCGTTCCTGATGGCATTGACCGCCCCGCTACGCCGCGCGCCCCAGGCAAAGGAAGGCCGCGAAGGCCCGCGCAAGGACGGGGCGGCTGCGCTCGTGGTCGGGTATGGGCGGTTCGGGCAGACCGTGGCGCAGATGATGATCGCCAACGACATCGCGGTCACCCTGATCGACCGCGACACCGGGATGATCGACGTGGCCGGCGAGTTCGGCAGCAAGGTGTATTTCGGTGACGGCACCCGCATCGACCTGCTGCGCCAGGCTGGCGCGGCCGAGGCCGACGTGATCTGCTTCTGCCTCGACGGCCAGCAGCTCGACCCTGCCACGCTCGCGGGGGTGCGCGACGCGTTCCCGCGGCCGAAAATCTTCCTGCGCGCCTATGACCGGCGCACGCTGATCGACCTGCGCGACGCGCCGTACGACTATGCGGTGCGCGAAGTGATGGAATCGGCGGTGGCGATGGGCCGCGCGGCGCTCGAGGCATTGGGCGACTCGCTGCAGGACATCGACGAAGCGGAGGATCACTACCGCACCGTCGACCGCGAGCGGCTCGATGCGCAGTTCGCGGCCGGAGACTACCGCGCGGCGCGCGAAATGGTGATCCGCGCGCATGGGGTGCCGCGCCGCCGGGGCAGCCGCGAAGCGGCGGGAACGTAGCCCGGGCCCGCGCGTCCTTGCCCGACGATCCCGGTGGAATTGACCTGTGTTAGCCAGCTTGTCCGAAGCCGCCACGATCGCCGCGCAGGCGCCGGTCATCGACGCGCTGTATTTCGAGATCCTGTTCGGCCTCGGCGCGCTGATCCTGATCGTCGCCTGGCTTCCGATCGGGCTTCACCGGATGGCGCTGTCGCTGCCGATCGTCTGCGTGCTGATCGGCATCGCCATCTTCACCTGGACCCCGCTCGCCGCATGGGCGCCGCATCCCGACAATGCGCCGACGCTGGTCGAGCGGTCGGCCGAGCTGATCGTGATCGTTTCGCTGATGGGCGCGGGGCTCAAGCTCAGCCGCACGATCGGCTGGAAGAGCTGGGCGGCGACCTGGCGGCTGCTCGGCATCGCCATGCCGCTGACGATCGTGCTGGTGATGGTGCTGGGCCATTACCTCCTCGGGCTGGGGCTGGCGACCGCGCTGCTGCTCGGCGGGGCGCTGGCGCCGACCGATCCGGTGCTCGCCGGCGACGTCCAGATCGAGCACGACGAGGACGAGCGCGAGGCCGAAGCGAAATTCGCGCTGACCAGCGAGGCCGGATTGAACGACGCACTGGCGTTCCCGTTCATCCATCTGGCGATCGCCATCGCCACTGCCGGCACGCTGACCGCCGGGATCGCGACCGACTGGCTGCTCAAGGACGTTCTCTACAAGATCGTCGCCGGGGCCGGAATGGGGGCCGCGATCGGCTGGCTGATTGGCTGGATGACCTATCGCCTGCCCGCCGACACCAGCCTGTCGCGCACCGGCGACGGGTTCATCGCCCTTGGCGTCACCTTCATCGCCTACACGGCGACCGAGTTTGCCGGCGGCTACGGTTTCCTCGCGGTGTTCGTCGCCGGGCTGATGATCCGTCAGGCCGCCAGCGGGCATGAATTCAACAAGAAGCTGCACGATTTCGCCGATGAGGCCGAGCGGCTGCTGATGATGTTCATGCTGCTGATGTTCGGCGGGATGATCGCCGGCGGGCTGCTCGCCGACATCGGCTGGGAGGAGGCAGCTTTTGCCGCCGCGATGCTTCTGGTGATCCGCCCGGTGGCCGGCTGGATCAGCCTGATCGGCTTTCCCCGTCCGAAGTTCGAGCGCGGGGTGATCGCGTTCTTCGGCATTCGCGGATTGGGCTCGGTGTACTACCTCAGCTACGGGTTCAACCACGCCGCGTTCGACTACGAATACAGCCTGTGGGGCACGCTCGGCCTCATCATCCTCGCTTCGATCGTGATGCACGGGGTGCTCGTCACCCCGGCGTTCGACGGGCTTAGCAAGCGCTACAGCTTCGCGCCGGTGAGACGAAGTTGAGCAGCGCTCCGGCCCGGCGCCGGACACCGCCAAGCTTCGCATTTCGAGTCGGCTAGCCGTCGACCTGGGCGTAGTGCACGGGCGGCTGGATCACCTCCATCCGTTCGGTCAGCAGCGGGCGGAAGCTCGGGCGGCTCTTGAACACGGCATACCACCCGCGCGCCTGCTCGTGCCCGGTCCAGTCGATCCCGCCGAGGTAATCGGCGACCGAGATCTGCGCCGCGGCGGCGAGATCGGCGAGGCTCATCGTGCTTCCCGCGAGCCATGCACGGGTGTCGACCAGCCAGTCGACGTATTCGAGGTGCTCGTGGGCGAGCTTCATCGCCTCGCGCAGAACGCGGCTGTCGGGCGGCTGGCGCAGCACGATGCGCTTCTTCATTCGCTCGTGGAGCAGCGGCGCGACGACGTCGCCGTAGAAGTTCTCGTCGAACAGCGCGACCAGCCGGCGGATTTCGGCCCGGTTCGCCGCCGTGCCGTTGATCATCACGGCCTTGTCGACGGTCTCTTCGAAGTACTCGCAGATCGCCCGGCTGTCGGCGAGCACCACGCCCTTCGCCTTGTCCTCGAGCACCGGGGTGCGGCCGGCCGCGTTCAGCCGCCAGAAGCCCTCGCTGGGCTCCCACGGGTTCTCGCGCCACAACTCGTAGCCGACGCCCTTCTCGCTCAGCAGCAGGCGCACCTTGCGGCTGAACGGGCACAGCGGGAATTGATAGAGGCGCCACATGGGCGCCGGTCATGCACCAGCGGGGCGGGCAAATCCACCGCCCGCGCGGCAATTAAGCGGCGGAAAAGTCAGTCGGGCAGGCCGGCGCGGGCCACCGCTTCGCGCATCCGCTCGGCCATCTCGCGCAGCGCCGGCAGCATCTCCCCCATGCCGCCCGCCATGCCGGCCATCGCGCCCATCATCCGCGGCAGGCTTTCGCGCACTTTGCCGGGTACGTCCTCGGCCTCCGGAGAAACGCGGCGCAGCGTCATGTCGGGGTCGACCGACTCCGGGTCCTCGCCGGCCGCGCGCGCGACGGCGCGGGCCAGCGGCGCCAGTGGCACGTCGAGCAGCGCCTCGCTCGCCGCCGCCATGCCTTCGGCCATGGCCGCCTGGGTGGCGGGATCCCCGAGCGTGCGTTCGATCTCGGCGGTGGCTGCCTCGGTGGCGCTCTGGGCGAGCGCGGGCAGCGGCGCGGCGAGCGCGATCAGAGCGGCGGCGGCGGTGACAGTGCGCATGACAAGTCCTTCCCGAATACGGGCGAATCGCGCGGAAATATGAGTGCCCAGCGCTTGCGGAGGGCTGAACGCGGCCTGCGGCTCGCCGCGCTAGACGCCCGACGCGTCGAGCAGCAGCAGGCACGGCGGCATCGCCGCCGCGAGCGCACCGGGCGCGACGAGCGCCCTGGCCTCCTCGCCGAGCCGGACAGCCACGAGGTCGCGGCCCCAGCCGGTCTCGTCCATGATTCGCGCGGAGGCGCGTACGAAGTACTCGCGCCCCCGCGCCGCCAACGCGGGCCATTGCCGTCCCTCGCCGCGCGCCTGCGCCGCCGCAGAGA
>JBHWTG010000217.1:0-2539 GCA_043427735.1 Tsuneonella sp.
TGATCGGCGTCCATCACCGCCACCAGCGGGGCGGCGGTCGCGCACATTCCCTCGATCGCCGCGCTGGCCAGCCCGCGGCGACCGATCCGCTGGAGCACCCGCACGCGCGGGTCGGCGAGCGCCAGCGCGCGGGCTGCCTCGGCGGTGCCGTCGGGGCTGTCATCGTCCACCACGATGGCTTCCCAGCCGCGCGGGCCGAGGGCGTCCTCGATGTGCGCGATCAGGGGGGCCAGATTGTCCCGCTCGTTCAGCGTCGGCAGGACGATGGCGAGATCGAGGCTCACAGACGGTCGATGATCGCGTCGCCGATCGCGTCGGTTCTCGCGCTGCCGCCGAGGTCCGCTCCGCGCACGCCGTCCGCCAGCGCGCGCGCCACGGCCGCCTCCACCCGCTCCGCCTGGGCCTCGCGGTCGAACGAATGGCGCAGCATCAGCGCCGCCGAGAGGATTGCGGCCATCGGATTGGCTCGTCCCTGGCCGGCAATATCGGGTGCGCTGCCGTGGATCGGCTCGTAGAGGCCGAACGTGCCGTACGCCGTCCGCCGCTCGCCGAGCGACGCACTCGCCAGCAACCCGATTGAGCCGACGCACATGCTCGCCTGATCCGACAGGATGTCGCCGAACAGGTTGCCGGTGACGATCACGTCGAACCGCCCGGGATCGCGCACCAGCTGCATCGCGGCGTTGTCGACGTACATATGCTCGAGCGCGACGTCGGGGTACTCGCCCGCCACCTCGCTCACCACCTCGCGCCACACCTGGCTGGTGTCGAGCACGTTGGCCTTGTCGACGCTGCACAGCCGCTGCTGGCGGCCTTGCGCGGCGCGGAAGGCGACATGAGCGATACGGCGAACCTCGTCCTCGGCATACGCCATCAGGTCGCTGCCCACCCGGCGACCATCTGGAAGGATGTCGCGCCGATGCGCGCCGAAATAGACGTCGCCGGTGAGCTCGCGCACGATCAGCAGATCGATCCGGCGGGCGATCTCGGGCCTGAGAGCGCTCATCCCCTCGAGGCCCGGAAAGGTCCTTGCCGGGCGCAGGTTGGCGAACAGCTCGAGCTCCGCGCGCAGCGACAGGATCGCCTGCTCGGGGCGCAGGCCGCGTTCGAGATTGTCGCACGCGGGATCGCCGACCGCGCCGAACAGCACGGCATCGGCGGCGCGCGCCATTTCGAGCGTCTCGGGCGGTAGTGGATGGCCGTGGCGGCGGTAGGCAATCCCGCCGACATCGCCCGAGAACAGCGTCAGGCCAGGCAGATCGAGCGCCTCGAGCACCCGCACCGCCTGGCCGGCGACCTCGGGGCCGATCCCGTCGCCGGAAAACACCGCGACTTTCATGCCCTCAACTTCTCCAGCCGCTCGCCTAGGATGGCGCGTGAGCGCATACCATCGCCGTGCCGGTCGGCAAGCAGGTAGCGCTCGAGCGGCGCGGCCGTTCGGGCAAACATTTCGAGCAGCGCCTCAAGGCCGGCTTCGGGTGCGGGCTGCGCCCCGCCGTAGCCGAGCTCGCGCAGCACCAGCGCCTCATAACCGACCAGCGCCCGCAGCCAGCCGCGCGCGGAAGGGGCATGGCACACTGCATCGAGCGTGCCGCCGAGCGCCGCGAACAACGCCGGATACGGGCTCCGCTCCGGCAGCGCGAGCGCGGTCAGCGCGGTGACCCAGCCGATCGCGCTCGCCGCCAGCGGCTCGCCCAGCCAGGGCCCGCGGCTTTCGGTGAGCTCGAGCTTGAGGAATGGCAGCTGGCTTTCGCTCCGCGCGCTGAGCTCGGCCGCGACCCGGTTGCCGGGGATCACCACCGGCCGCAGCCGCCGGCCCCGGCCCCCCGCGACATAGCCGGCGACAAGCCCGAACCGTTCGCTCAGCACCCGCGCGATCACCGCCGTCTCGCCATGGTGGCGCGCGGCGACGACGATCGCGGGAAAGGCGAGGTGCACTCAGTCCTCGGCCGGCAACGCCGCGCCCACCGCACCCTCGGTCGCCGCGACCAGCGCCTCCACTCCTCGAGCGGTCGGGTGAACCCGGTCGGCCTGGAGCATCGCAGGGTCGGCGAAGACCGCGTCGGTCACGAACGGCACCAGCGGAACGCCGAATTCGCGCGCGAGCTCGGGGAAGATCGCGTCGAACTGCGCCTGCCACCTGGCGCCGTAGTTGGGCGGCGCCTGCAAGCCCATCAGCACCACCGGGATCTCGCGTTTCCTGAGCTCGCCAAGCATGGCGGCGAGGTTCGCGCGGGTCTGTTCGGGCGGAAGCCCGCGTAGCAGGTCGTTGCCGCCGAGCTCGAGCAGGACGAGGTCGGGCCTGGCCGGCTGGCTGTCGAGCGTGAACGCGAGCCGCTGCCGGCCCGCCGCCGTGGTATCCCCCGAGACGCCGGCGTTGGCGATGCGCACGTTGCGCCCGCTCGCGCGAAGCGCCGCCTCGAGGCGCGCGGGGTAGGCAAGCCGCGGATCGCCGAGGCCGTAACCGGCGAACAGCGAATCCCCGAACGCGAGCACGCGCACCGCCGGCCCGGCCACTTCGGCCGCCGCCGCCGCACAG
>JBHWTG010000218.1:0-3891 GCA_043427735.1 Tsuneonella sp.
CCGTGGCAGCTTCGGCGGCGGCGGGGCGTCGGGCGGATGGTGACGCGGCACCTGAGCGAGGCCGAGCACGCGGCCGTGTCGGCGGCGGTGGCGGCGGCCGAGGCCGCGACCGCCGGGGAGATCGTCACGGTGCTCGCCGACCGGTCGGACGGCTACAGCGACATCCAGCTCGGCTGGGCGCTGCTGGCGGCCACGACCGCGCTGGCGGTGCTGGCGCTGTTCACGGATTTCTCGCTCGGTCTGGTCGATCGCCTGCTCGGCGGATGGAACCACGAATGGCATCCGCAGGCGGTGCTCAGCCTCGCGCTGGTGCTGCTGATCGCCAAATTCCTCGGCGTGTGGGCGATCCAGCTCTGGCAGCCGCTGAAGTTCGCGCTCGTCCCCGGCCCGGTCAAGCGCGCGCGCGTGCGCGACGCTGCGGTGCGCCATTTCAAGGTCGGCGCCGAGCGCCGCACCCACGGGCGCACCGGAGTGCTGATCTACCTCTCGATGCGCGAGCACCGCGCCGAAATCGTCGCCGACGCCGCGATCGCCGAGAAGGTCGCGCCCGAGGTGTGGGGCGGCGCGATGGCCGACATGCTGAGCCACATCCGCGCAGGGCGCATCGCCGAGGGGCTGGCCACCGGCGTGGCCGATGTAGGGGCAGTGCTCGCCGGGCACTTCCCGCGCCACCTCGACGACGTCAACGAGCTGCCCGACCGGCTGATCGAGGTGTAGACCCCGCGCCGCACAGTCGGGGTTCGCCGACTGAGCGCTTTCCTACACACCCGGCGATGTGCCATGCAGCCCACGGCAGGCGGTTGTGCCCGACGCGCCGCTGCCAGGGGCGACGGAGCGATCGGCGAACGGATGCGATTTCGGTGTATACTTCGTGTAACCTTTGGCGGGATGAAGCGCCGGTGATCGGCGCCGGCGAGCCGGAAGAGGTCGTCTGGGAGGGCCGCTTCATCACCGCCAGGCGGCGCGGGCGATGGGAGTATGTCGGGCGCGCCCGCCGCATTCGCGCGGCGGTGATCCTCGCCGCCGAGGACGGGCATGTGCTGCTGGTCGAGCAGTTCCGCGTGCCGCTGGGCTGCCCGTGCCTCGAGCTGCCGGCGGGCCTGATCGGCGATCACGACGATGCGGCGGGAGAGGACACCCTGGTCGCCGCCGCCCGCGAGCTCGAGGAAGAGACCGGCTGGCGCGCCGCCTCGCTCGAGGCGATCGGCGAGTTCTACAGCTCGCCCGGGATGGTCAGCGAGCATTTCACGCTGGTGCGCGCGCGGGGACTGACCCGGGTGGGGCCGGGCGGCGGGACCGAGGGCGAGGACATCGCCGTCCACCGGGTGCCGCTTGCGGGCCTCGCCGAATTCGTCGAAGAGCGGCGCCGGGCGGGCGTCGGGATCGACGTGCGGATCATGGGGCTGCTGCTGGCGGGAGAGAGTGGATGGCAGGGCGAGTAGCGGGCAAGCTGGCGCTGGTCACGGGGGCGGCGCAGGGGCTCGGCGCGGCGCATTGTCAGGCGCTCGCCCGCGAGGGCGCGAAAGTGCTGTGTACCGATATCAACGAAGCCGGCGCGCAGGCCACCGCGGCGGCGATCAATGCCGAATGCGGCGCGGGCACCGCGTTCGCCATGCGGCACGACGTCACCAGCCCCGAGGAATGGGACGCGGCGATCGAGCTCGCCCGCGACGCGCTCGGCGGCCTCTCGGTGCTGGTCAACAACGCCGGGGTCGGGGTGCGCGGGAACATCGAGACCTGCACGCTCGAGGAATGGCGCCGCGGCTTCGCGATCAACGTCGAGAGCGTGTTCCTCGGCTGCCAGAAGGCGCTGCCGCTGATGAAGGACAACCAGCCCGGCTCGATCATCAACATCAGCTCGATCGCCGGCCTGATCGCCAGCGACACGATGCCCGGCTACAACGCCAGCAAGGCGGCGGTGTGGATGCTCTCGAAGTCGGTCGCGCTGTATTGCGGCAAGATGGGGTGGAACATCCGCTGCAACTCGGTCCATCCGACGTTCGTCGACACCCCGATCCTCGACGGGATGGTTGCGAGCACGGGCCGCGAGAAGAGCGTGATCATGGACAAGCTGGCGCGGCAGATCCCGCTCAAGCGGGTCGGTGCGCCGCGTGAGATCGCCGACGGGGTGCTGTTCCTCGCCAGCGACGAGAGCAGCTTCATGACCGGGGCGGAGCTGAAGCTCGACGGCGGCATCAGCGCGATGTGACCCTTCGACGGGCTCAGGATGAGGGTGGAGGGAGCCCCGCGGGGCTCCCTCAGTCGGCGATCAGCGCGATCGCCAGGTAGACCAGGATCAGCGAGCCGAAGCCGAGGATCGTGCCCGCGACGAACGCGATGCGGACCACCAGCGGATCGATGCCGAAATAGTCGGCGATCCCTGCGCAGACCCCGGCGAGTTTGGCATTGCGGCGGTCGAGCGCGAAGCCGCGCTTCGCGGGCGTGACCGCGGTCGGGGTGCGAACGGGCGCGCTCATGCGAGAGCACCCGGCAGGAGCATGCCGCCGTTGGCCGGCGCGATGGCGGTGGCGAACATCACCAGGCTGAAGGCGAGGCTGAACGCTACGGCGGCCAGCTTGTTGTTGAGAGCGTGCATTGTCGGTTCCCTTTTCGTGTTCCGGCAGATTGTCCGCCGGATGCTCGCTACACAGCAAAGGCCGTGCCAAACCGAAAAAGGATGATGAATCAGATCGTTGGTTGGACCAAGGTTAAACCCGGCGTGAACGGATCGCTCAACCTCGGGAAATTTCGCCAATTGATGGGAAAGGTCAGAAGCCGGAAATGCGAAACGACCGTCAGGTCCGGGGTCGACCGCTATTGCGGCACCGCGCCGGCCTGGGCCTCGCGTCGCTCGCGCTCGAACCGCAGGCAGTCGAAAATCTTCGCGCCGGCGAGGAACACCGAGCCGGTGGCGGCGAGAAACAGCGCCTGGCCGCCCCAGCCGGGAAACTGGTCGAGGTAGTGCAAGCCGCGATCGCAGGCGCCCAAGGCGAGCGCGTAGATGATCAGGCACGCCTCCGCCCGGGTCTTGATGACGAACAGGCGGCCGATCTTTCGCAGCATGGGTCTCGCAGTTCCTTAACGCCGCGCGGAGCAAATCGCGTGCCATCGGCAGGATTGCGCTCCGCACGAAGGTTAACCGAAGCGCGAGTGTAAACCGCTCCGACGCGGGGTCCAGCGCGTTAACCGAGAATATCGAGCTCGAGCGCGTCGAGCAGTGCGGCGCGCGCCGCAGTCACGCTTTGCGCAAGCGCCGGCCGGCCCAGGTCGCCCGGATCGATCTGCTCGGGCCAGCGTGCGGCAATCACCCGTTCGAGGTCCTCCGCCTTGCGCGCGTCGAGCAGGAACCGTGGGTCCACCTGCGCAGGGTCGCACACAACGCGCAAGCGCAGGCAGGCCGGGCCGCCACCGTTGGCCATCGACTGGCGCACATCGACCGGCAGCACCCGGCGGATCGGTCCGTTCGCGGCAATCAGCCCCTCAAGGTAACGGCGCACGGGCGCGCTTTCGGCGCACTCGCTCGGTACGATCAGCGCCATCTCGCCCTCCGCGAGCGAAACGAGCTGGGCGTTGAACAGATAGGACCGGATCGCTTCCGCGAGCGAGACCGCGGCCGCCGGGACCTCGACCACCTCGAGCGCGGGAAACGCGGCGGCGATCGCCGCATAGGCGGCGGCCTGGTCGGCGAATGCTTCGGCGTGAGTGAACAGCACGCGCTCGTTCGCCACCGCGACGACATCGTTATGGAACGCACCCGCGGCGATGGCGGCCGGGTTCTGCTCGACGGACACCGTGCGCGCCGGGTCGAGCCCGTGGCGGCGAGCAAGAGCGCGGCTCGCCTGCTCGTGCTGGCGCGCCGGGAATGTACCGCCGCTGCGCCCGTAGACACAG
>JBHWTG010000219.1:0-3763 GCA_043427735.1 Tsuneonella sp.
GGAGTGATGACCCTCGCCCCTTTCGCCGCCGATCCCGCCGCGGGCCGCGGCCGCGAATTCCGCGAAGCGCGCGCCGGCGCGCGGGGCCCCCGCAGCGAGTTCCAGCGCGACCGCGACCGAATCGTCCATTCGATCGCCTTCCGCCGCCTGAAGTCCAAGACCCAGGTGTTCATCGCCCCTGACGGCGATCACTATCGCACCCGGCTGACCCACAGCCTCGAGGTCGCGCAGATCGGGCGGGTGATCGCCCGCGCGCTCGGCCTCGACGAGGACCTCACCGAGGCGCTGTGCCTGGCGCACGACATCGGCCACCCGCCGTTCGGCCACGCCGGCGAGGAAGCGCTGCGCGAATCAATGGCCGCGCGCGGCGGGTTCGACCACAACGCCCACACGCTGCGCGTGCTGATGCGCTTAGAAAGCCCGTATTGCGAGCATCCCGGGCTTAACCTGTCGTGGGACGTGCTCGAGGGGCTTGCCAAGCACAACGGCCCGCTCGCCGCGCCGAACTGGGCGCTCGCCGAGCTCGACGCGGCGTTCCCGCTCGACCTTGGCGCGTGGCCCAGCCTGGAGGCGCAAGTCGCCGCGCTCGCCGACGACATCGCCTACGACAATCACGACATCGACGACGGCCTGCGCGCCGGGTTCCTGCTGCTCGACGACCTGCTCGAGCTGCCATTCCTAGCCGAGCAGTACCGCGCGATCGAGGCGCGGTACCCGTCCGCCAGCGCCGAGCAGCGGCTGCGCGAGCTGATCCGCAGCCGCATCGGGCTGATGGTCAACGACGTGATCGAGACGACCCGTGCCGCCGCGCGCGGGCTGCGGAGCGTCGCCGACGTCCGCGCGCGGCCCGGGCCGATCGCGGCATTCTCGCCGGCGATGGCGGCCGAGGAGCGGGCGCTGAAGCGCTTCATGTACGAGCGGCTGTACTACCATCCGGACCAGCTCCAGGCCGCCGGCCGCGCGCGCGATGTGGTCTCGCGCCTGTTCGCGGCCTACGATCAGGACCCATCGGCGCTTCCCGAGGCATGGCGCGCGGCGCTGCCGGGGGCCGAGCCCCACCGCAGCCGGCACCTTGCCGATTTCATCGCCGGGATGACCGACCGCTACGCGATCGATCAGTGCACGCGCATTTTCGGCCGGCCGCCCGAGGGCCTGCGCCATGTCTGACCCGGTTCGGATCGCGCTGGTCGGCGCGACCGGCCTCGTCGGCAGCGAGCTGATGAAGCTGTGCGTCGGGCGGCGCGACGTCCGGCTGGTGGCGGTCGCGCGGCGCGAGGCGCCGATGCCGCCGGGGGCACGGATGGAGATGTTCGTCGCCGACCCGGACAAGTGGGGCGAGGTGTTCGAGGCGGTGCGCCCGGCGGCGCTGGTCTGCGCCTTGGGCACCACGTGGAAGAAGGCCGGCCGCGACGAGGCCGCGTTTCGCGCGGTCGACCAGGAACTGGTTCTGGCCACCGCGCGGGCGGCCAGGGAGCAGGGGGTGGCGAACTTCGTCGCGGTGAGCTCGGCCGGCGCAGACGCGCGCTCGAAGACCTTCTACCTGCGGGTCAAGGGCGAGGTCGAGCGCGAGCTGCAAGCCTTGCGCTTCAAACGGCTCGACATCCTGCGTCCGGGATTGCTCAGGGGCCCCCGCGCGGGCGACCGGCGGATCGGTGAGCGGCTCGCGATCCTCGCCAGCCCGCTCGCGGATCTGTTCCTGCAGGGACGTTTCGAAAGCTACCGCTCGATTAGCGCCGAGCTCGTCGCCAAAGCGGCGCTGGCGCTGGCGATGCGCAAGGCGGCGGGGCGGTTCGTGCACGACAACGCCGCGATCCTGCGCGCCGCCGCGAGTCTCGGCTATCTTCACTCGAACCCCTAACCACATTACAATGTGACATGCACATTACGCTGTGATACGGCGAGTCGCATGAGCACCATCGACCGCGTCCGCGACCTCGTGTCCGGCAATCGCATGAGCCGCACCGCGCTCGCCCGGGCCGCCGGGCTCCACGCCAACTCTTTGCGCGACTGCCTCGAGCCGCGCTGGAATCCGACCGCCGACACGCTCGGCAAGCTCGAGCAGTTCCTCAGCGCCAACGACGAGCGCCCGGTAATCGTCCCGGCCGAGGAGATCATCGACGAAGCGCGCAACGGCCGCATGTTCATTCTCGTCGACGACGAGGACCGCGAGAACGAGGGCGACCTGATCATTCCGGCGCAGATGGCGACGCCGAACGCGATCAACTTCATGGCCACGCATGGCCGGGGGCTGATCTGCCTCGCGCTCACCCGCCAGCGGGTCGAGCAGCTGGGGCTGGGATTGATGAGCCGCGACAACCGGACCCGGCACGAGACCGCCTTCACCACTTCGATCGAGGCACGCGAGGGGGTTTCGACCGGCATCTCCGCCGCCGACCGCGCGCGCACCGTGTCAGTTGCGATCGACGGGACCAAGACCCGCGACGACATCGTCACCCCCGGGCACGTGTTCCCGCTGGTCGCGCGCGACGGGGGGGTGCTGGTCCGCGCCGGCCACACCGAGGCAGCGGTCGACATCGCGCGGCTCGCCGGGCTCAACCCATCGGGCGTGATCTGCGAGATCATGAACGAGGACGGCACGATGGCCCGGCTCGACGATCTCGTGCGCTTCGCGCGGCTGCACGATCTCAAGATCGGCACGATCCGCGACCTTATCGCCTACCGCCGCAAGCACGACCACCTGATCGAGCGCCGCGCCGAGCGCCGCTTCACCAGCCGCTGGGGCGGTGAGTGGCAGGCGGTGGCGTTCTACAACAAGGCCACCGGCGAGGAAACGCTGGCGCTGGTCAAGGGGGCGGTCCGGCCCGACCGGCCGACGCTGGTGCGGATGCACAGCCTGTCGCTGTTCCCCGACGTGTTCGCCGAGGAGAACAAGCGCGGGGGCATGGTCGAGCGGGCAATGGAGATCATCGGCGCCGAAGGGGCCGGAGTGATCGTGCTGATCAACCGGCCGATGCCCGATTACGTCAGCGCCTCCATCCGTATGGGGGAGCTCGGCGAGCGCACCGAGAGCGTGCTGCCGAGCGCCGAGCAGCGCGACTACGGCGGCGGCGCGCAGGTTCTCGCCGAGCTCGGGGTGCACGACATGGTGCTGCTCACCAACACCGAGCACTCGCTGGTCGCGCTGGAGGGTTATGGCCTAAGCATCGTCGGCCAGCGGGCGCTGGATTAGCGTGTCTCGACTTCGCTCGACACGATCGGACGTAGCAAACCCTTAAGACCCGTCGTATCGAGCGGAGGGCCAAGCCTGCAGTCGAGATACCGCTCAGTCCATCTCGCCGCCCCCCGCCAGCGCGTCGATCGCGCCTTGCAGGATCACCGCGGCGGCGTGCGCGTCGATCCGCTCCTTGCGCCTGGCCCGGCTCATGTCCTGCTCGATCAGCGCGCGCTCGGCGCTGACGGTCGACCAGCGTTCGTCCCACAGCAGAACCGGCAGCGCGAGCGCCGCGGCGAGGTTGCGGGCATAGGCGCGGCTGGCCTGCGCGCGGGGGCCCTCGCTGCCGTCCATGTTGCGTGGCAAGCCGATGACCACGCCGCTTACGCCGCGCGCGCGAACGAGCGCGGCGAGCGTTTCGCGGTCGCGGCCGAACTTGCCCCGCTCGAGCGTCTTGCCGGCGCTGGCGAAGCGCCAGCCGGCGTCGCACAGCGCGGTGCCGATGGTCCTGGTGCCGAGGTCGAGCGCGAGCAGCACGCCCCCTTCGGGCAGCGCGGCGGCGAATTCGCGCGCCTCGGCGGTGATCACAGG
>JBHWTG010000220.1:0-6493 GCA_043427735.1 Tsuneonella sp.
TTTGTCGCCGCGCTGGCGCTGCACCGCGCGCGGCCCGAGCTGACGCTGGCGCTCGTCGAGAGCGGCCCGGCGCTCGGCGGCAACCACCGCTGGAGCTGGTTCTCGAGCGATCTCGATCCTCCCGGAGCCGCGCTGCTCGAGCCGTTTCGCACCCACCGCTGGAATGGCTACGAGGTGCGCTTCCCCGCGTTCGGGCGCACGCTGTCCACCCCCTACAACTCGCTGGCGTCGGCCGATTTCGACGCCGCGCTGCGGCGCCTGCTGCCGGCCGGGGCGGTTGTTGCCGGGCGCGAGGTCGCGGCGCTCGACGCCCGCGGGATCGATCTCGCCGGAGGAGAGCGGATCGCCGCGCGCTGCGTGATCGACGCGCGCGGGCTGGCGGGCGCCCCGCGGCTGGAAGGCGGCTGGCAGGTGTTCCTCGGCCGCCGCCTGCGCACCGCGCGCCCGCACGGCATCGAACGCCCGGTGGTGATGGACGCGGCGGTCGAGCAGCACGCGAGCTGCCGCTTCGTCTATACTTTGCCGCTCGGCGCCGGCGAGCTGTTCGTCGAGGACACATACTACGACGAAAGCCCGGCGCTCGACCGGGCCGCGCTGTCCGCGCGGATCGACCGCTACTGCGCCGCTCGCGGCTGGGAGGGCGAACCGCTCGATTTCGAGACCGGGGTGCTGCCGGTGATCACCGGCGGCGACTTCGCGGCGTTTCAGGCCGCGCAGCGAACGCCGGGCGTCGCCGCGATCGGCGCGCGCGGCGGGTTCGTCCACCCGCTGACGAGCTACTCGCTCCCGTTCGCGGTCGAGACCGCGCTGGCGATCGCCGCCGAGGCCGACCTCGCCGGCCCCCAGCTCGCCGCGCTGATCGAGGCGCGCGCGCGCGCGCACTGGCGGCGCATGGGATTCTATCGCCGGCTCGGGCGGATGATGTTCGGCGCCGGCTCGCCGGAGGAACGATACCGCGCGTTCGCGCTGGTCTACGCGCTGCCCCAGCCGCTCATCGAGCGGTTCTACGCCGGCCGCTCGAGCCGGGCGGACCGCGCGCGCATCCTGTGCAACCGCCCGCCGGTGCCGGTGCTGCGCGCGCTGCGCGCGCTTGCCACCCGCGGCGCGCCGCTTCATCGGAAGGCCGCATGAGCGTCCAGGGCAAGACCGCCTGCGTAATCGGCGCCGGGTTCGGCGGGCTGGCGCTGGCGATCCGGCTGCAGGCCGCGGGCGTCAGGACCACGCTGGTCGAGGCGCGCGACAAGCCCGGCGGGCGCGCCTATTTCTGGGAGCGTGAGGGCTTTACCTTCGACGCCGGGCCGACGGTGATCACCGATCCCGATTGCCTCAGGGAGCTATGGGCGCTGTCGGGCCACGACATGGCGGCCGACGTCGAGCTGATGCCGGTCATGCCGTTCTATCGCCTGAACTGGCCCGACGGGACCAATTTCGACTACTCGAACGACGACGCGCAGCTGCGCATCGAGATCGACCGCGTCGCCCCCGGCGACATGGCCGGCTACGAGGATTTCCTGCGCTACTCGGCCGGGGTGTTCGAGCAAGGCTACCGCAAGCTCGGCAACGTCCCGTTCCTCGACTTCGCCAGCATGGTGAAAGCCGCGCCGGCGCTCGCCCGCTATCAGGCCTGGCGCTCGGTCTATTCGATGGTCTCGAGCTACGTCAGATCGGAGAAGCTGCGCGAGGCGCTGTCGTTCCACACGCTGCTGGTCGGCGGCAACCCGATGACGACGAGCGCGATCTACGCGCTGATTCACAAGCTGGAGAAAGACGGCGGGGTGTGGTGGGCGCGCGGCGGCACCAACCGGCTGGTCGCGGCGCTGGTCCGCCAGTTCGAGCGGCTCGGCGGCAGCGTGCGGCTGCACGATCCGGTCACCCGGGTGCACACCATCGGCACGATCGCCACCGAGGTGGAAACGCAAAGCGGCTGGCGCGAGCGGTTCCACGCGGTCGCCAGCAACGGCGACATCATGCACTCGTACCGCGACCTGCTCGGCGCCACCAGGCGCGGGCAGAGCCAGGCGAAGAGCCTCGCGCGCAAGCGCTTCAGCCCGTCGCTGTACGTGGTCCATTTCGGGCTCGAGGGGACCTGGCCCGGCATCCCGCACCACATGATCCTGTTCGGGCCGCGCTACAAAGGCCTGCTCGAGGACATCTACGATCACGGCGTGCTGCCGGCGGACTTCTCGGTCTATCTGCACCACCCCACGGTGACCGACCCGAGCATGGCGCCGCCGGGCAAGAGCACGTTCTACGCCCTCGTTCCGGTGGCGCACATGGGCAAGCTGGCGGTCGACTGGGAAGCGATCGGGCCGATGCTCGAGAAACGCATCCTCGACGAAGTCGGGCGCCGGCTGATCCCCGACATCCACGACCGGATCGTGACCAAATTCCACTACGCCCCGCGCGATTTCGCGCTCGATTTGAGCGCGCACCTCGGCAGCGCGTTCAGCCTCGAGCCGATCCTCACCCAGAGCGCCTGGTTCCGCGGCCACAACCGCGACGACGTTATCGGGAATTTTTACCTCGTCGGGGCAGGAACCCATCCTGGCGCCGGAATCCCCGGCGTGGTCGGCAGCGCGAAGGCGACCGCCGGGCTGATGCTGGAGGATCTGGCGAAGTGATGGCTTCCGAAATCCTCCCCGGAACGGGGAGGTGGCAGACGCCGAAGGCGGCTGACGGAGGGGGCCCCCTCCACCCCCGCGCTGCGCGCGGCGGTCCCCCTCCTCGTTCCGGGGAGGATCGCGCGTGAACCGTCTCGCGGTCTATTGCGGCTCCGCCTCGCCGGCCGATCCGCGCTACATCGAGCTCGCGCGCCAGGTCGGCAACGGGCTGGCCGAGCGCGGCATCGGCGTCGTCTACGGCGGCGGGCGGCTGGGGCTGATGGGCGCGGTGGCGAGCGCCGCGCTCGAGGCGGGCGGCGAGGTGATCGGGGTGATCCCGCACGCGCTGGCGAATAGCGAGGTCGCCAACCACGATTGCACCGAGCTGCATACCGTATCGGGCATGCACGAGCGCAAGCAGGCGTTCACCGACCTGTCCGACGGGTTCGTCACCATCCCGGGCGGCGTCGGCACGATGGACGAGCTGTGGGAAGCGGTGAGCTGGGCGCAGCTCGGCTACCACACCAAGCCGGTCGGGCTGCTCAACGCGTTCGGGTTCTACGACCACCTGATCGCGTTCAACCGCCAGATGATCGAGACCGGCTTCATCCGCCCCGCGCACCAGGGCATCCTGATCGCCGACGAGACGCTCGACGGCCTCCTCGACCGGATGCGCGCCTACCGCCCGCACACCCCGATCTTCGCCATGAGCGCGAGCGAGCTGTGAGGTTGCTGCCATGAGACGGCCGCGCCTCGTCCGCCCGCGGATGCTGGCCCCGAGCCGCATCCTGCGCACCACCCCGGCGCAGCCCGGCGGCGGTCGCAGCCGCGAGGAGCTGGTCGACGAGGCCGAGGACGCGATCGCGCGCGGATCGAAGAGCTTCGCGCTCGCCAGCCGGCTGTTCGACCGTGCGACGCGCGAAAAGGCCTGGCTGCTCTACGCCTGGTGCCGCCGCTGCGACGACCTCGCCGATGCGCAGGATCACGGCGGCGAGCTGGGCGAGCAGGAAGGCGCCGAGCGCCGCCTGACCGCGATCCGCCTGCTCACCGAACGCGCGTTCGAGGGCCTGCCGACCGCCGATCCGGCGTTCGACGCGTTCGGTCTGGTCGCGCGCGAATGCGGCCTCACCCGCGAGATGGCCGAGGACGTGATCATGGGCTTCGAGCTCGACGCGCTCGGCTGGCGGCCGCGCGGCGAGCGCGACCTGGCGCGCTACTGCTACCACGTCGCGGGGGCGGTGGGGGTGATGATGGCGGTGGTGATGGGCGTGCCCAGGGACGATTCGTGGATGCTCGACCGCGCGTGCGATCTCGGCTTCGCCTTCCAGCTCGCCAACATCGCCCGCGACCTCGACGAGGACGACAAGGCCGAGCGCTGCTATCTGCCGCAGGAATGGCTGGCGGAGGAGGACATCGAGCCCGGCCAGCTGATGAAGCCGCATCACCGGCGCGAGCTGGCGGACATGGCCGCGCGGCTGATACGGCGGATGGAACGGCACGAGGCGTGGGCCCGGCTCGGTGCGGCGCGCCTCCCGTTCCGCAGCCGCTGGGCGGTGCTCGCCGCCGCGCGGATCTACGGCGCGATCGGGCGCGAGGTGCGCGCGCGGGGAACCGAGGCGTGGAACCAGCGCGTGGTGATCGGCCGGGCGGAGAAGCTGCGCCATGTCGCCGCCGCTTTCGTCGAGGCGGTGAAGAACAAGCCCGAGGAACCGGGCGAGCCGCCCCCCTGGTCGCGCGGCGACGTGCTGATCGACGTGCGCATGAGCCAACCGATCCCGCCGCCGCCGATGGAGCCGCTCCCGGAGGAGTAGGCCCGCTCGCCCCTCGCTATGCCCAGTCGTCGGCCCGGACTTGATCCGGGCCAGTGCTCCTCTTCGAGCGCAGCGCCGGAAGTAAGCACCACCCCGGATCAAACCGGGGTGACGGGTTTCTTTTTGGTCAGGGCAGAGATAGTCCCACCCGATGATGGCCAAGCTTCTGATCGCCAACCGGGGCGAGATCGCCTGCCGGATCGTGCGCACCGCGAAGGCCATGGGGATCGCGACGGTGGCGGTCTATTCGGATGCCGACGCGAAGGCGCTGCACGTGCGCCGAGCCGACGAGGCGGTCCACATCGGCCGCTCGCCGGCGGCGGATAGCTACCTGCGGGGCGAGAAGATCATCGCCGCGGCCAAGGACACGGGGGCCGACGCGATCCACCCGGGCTATGGCTTTCTCAGCGAGAACGCGGACTTCGCCCGTGCGGTGATCGCGGCGGGGCTGGTCTGGGTCGGCCCCAAGCCCGAGAGCATCGAGGCGATGGGCCTCAAGGACGCCGCCAAGAAACTGATGCGCGCGGCCGGGGTGCCGGTGACGCCGGGCTACGAGGGCGAGGACCAGTCGGTCGAGCGGCTCAAGGCGGAAGCGGAGAAGATCGGCTATCCGGTGCTGATCAAGGCGGTCGCGGGCGGCGGCGGCAAGGGCATGCGCAAAATCGACGCGCCCGAGGAGTTCGAGGCCGCACTGCAATCGTGCCGGCGCGAGGCGGCGGCGAGCTTCGGCAACGACGAGGTGCTGCTCGAAAAGTGGATCACCTCGCCGCGCCACATCGAGGAGCAGGTGTTCGGCGATGCCCACCGCAACGTCGTCCACCTGTTCGAGCGCGACTGCTCCTTGCAGCGCCGGCACCAGAAGGTGATCGAGGAAGCCCCCGCGCCGGGCATGGACGCGGATACCCGCGAGGCGATCTGCGCGGCCGCCGTCCGCGCCGCCAAGGCGGTGGACTACGAAGGCGCCGGCACGATCGAATTCATCGGCGATGCTTCTGAAGGCCTACGCGCCGACCGCATCTTCTTCATGGAAATGAACACCCGCCTCCAGGTCGAGCATCCGGTGACCGAGGAGATCACCGGAGTCGATCTGGTCGAGTGGCAGCTCAGGGTGGCGAGCGGCGAGCCGATCCCGCTGGCGCAGCAGGAGCTGAGCATCCACGGCCACGCCATCGAGGCGCGCCTGTACGCCGAGGATACCCGCAAGGGCTTCCTGCCCAGCACCGGGGTGCTCGAGGTGCTCGACCTCGACGGCCGGACCGCGCGGATCGACACCGGCGTGCGCGAAGGCAGCGAGATCAGCCCGTTTTACGATCCGATGATCGCCAAGGTGATCGTCCACGCGGCCAGCCGCGACGCCGCGATCGCCGGGCTCGACCGCGCGCTGCGCGGCTCGCAAGTCTGGCCGGTGCGCACCAACAAGGGCTTCATGGTCCGGCTGCTGGCCGACCCCGCGTTCCGGTCGGGCACGATGACGACGGGTCTCATCGGCGAGCGCGGCGACGCCCTGCTCGCTCCGCCCGCGGCCAATCCGGCGGCGCTCAAGCTCGCCGCCAGCGGGCTTCTGCACGACCTTTCGGAAGGAGACCCGCTGGCGGGATGGCTGTTCAACTTCCGCCTCAACCGCGGCGCGGACAGCCCGATCACGATCGCGGTCGATGGCCAGCCGACGTCATTCGTGCCCGCCCGCGGCGGCGCCAACACACCGTGGGTCAGGCACCTGGACGGCGGCATCCTGATGACCGTCGAGGGGGACGACCAGCTCGCCACGGTGGCGGCGAGCTACGGCGCCGGGGCCCACCACGCTCACGACGGCGATATTCTCGCGCCGATGCCGGGCAAGGTGATCGCGGTCGACGTGGCCGAGGGGGATGCCGTCAAGGCCGGGCAGCGACTGCTGGTGCTCGAGGCGATGAAGATGGAGCACGCGCTCGCCGCGCCGTTCGACGGAACGGTGGCGGAGCTCAACGCCAGCGAGGGCGCGCAGGTGCAAGTCGAGGCGCTGCTGTGCGTGGTGGAGCCGGCCGAGTGATCCTCCCCAAGCGCGCTTGGGGAGGATCACTCGGCCGGCTCCACCACGCACAG
>JBHWTG010000221.1:0-5493 GCA_043427735.1 Tsuneonella sp.
TCACTCTACTACGGCAACTTCGCGCCGCCGCAGGCGGCCTCGGTGCCGCTCGCCTCGCGCGTGCTGTCGACCCGCGGGATCTGCACCGAGTGCCACTATCCCAGCGGCGACGGGGTGATGCCGGTGATCCAGCCCAAGCGCTACATTGCGCACGGCTGGTTCGACCACGCCGATCACCGGCGCGAGAAATGCACCACGTGCCACCTCGCGCCCGGCTCGGGCTCGGCCGCCGACGTGCTGCTGCCCGGGATCACGACCTGCCGCACCTGTCACCTGGGCGAGGACGCGCCGAAGCCGAAGATCCCCTCCACCTGCGCGATGTGCCACAGCTATCATCCGCGCGGCGAGGCTGCCCCGGCGCGGGTAGCCGGCGCGGCGCGGGAACCGCAGACATGAGCGCCCCAAAGCGCTATGGCGCTTGCCGGGGGGTGGGGCGATGCTGATCGCGCAGATGACCGACATCCATATCGGTTTCGACCCCGAGGAGGAGCCCGAGGAGCTCAACCTGCGCCGGTTTCGCGCGACCCTCGCCCGGCTGCTCGGTGGGCCCAACCGGCCCGACATGCTGGTGGTGAGCGGCGATCTGACCGACCGGGGCGACCTCGAAAGCTTCGGCGATGTCGCCACGATGCTGGCCGGCTGCCCGTTCCCGGTATGGCCGATGGTGGGCAACCACGATAGCCGCGAAGGGCTGTTCGGCGCGTTTCCCCAGGTGCAGGGCGAGGGCGGGTTCGCCCACTACGCGCTCGAGGCCGAGGGATTGCGGCTGCTGATGCTCGACACGCTCGAGCCCGGCCGCCACGGCGGGGCCTTCTGCGCTGGGCGCGCGCAGTGGCTGTCCGCCCAGCTGGCCGCGCACCCCGACACGCCGACGGCGATCTTCATGCACCATCCTCCGGTGGTGAGCGGCATCGAGTGGATGGACCCGGGGGCGGACGAAGAGTGGATCGCCCGCTTCGGCGCGGTGGTGGAGGGGCAGCGCCAGATTGTCGCGATCCACTGCGGGCACCTGCACCGCCCGATCACCACCACCTTCCGCGGCATTCCGCTGAGCGTGACCGGCTCGGTCGCGCCGCTTGTCGCGCTCGATCTGCGGCGGGTCGACCTCGCCCAACCCGACGGGCGCGACCTGATCACCACCGAGCCGCCGCGCTACGCACTCCACCGCTGGGACGGGCGCACGCTCGTCAGCCATTACGAGGACGTGAGCGGCTGGCACGCGCTGGCGCACTATACCGACAAGCTCCAGCCGATGATCCACGACATGTTCGGCGAGCGGGGGTGAGGGAGACCCCGCCCGGCCAGATGGCTAACCTGCTTCTGTCGTTCCCACGAAGGCCGGAACCCAGAGACCGCCCGTCGACCTGGCCCAACAGCTTCGCTGCACGGCCCGGTCCGGCCATGGATCCCCGCGTGCGGGGGGATGACAGAGAAATCCGCTAAAGCGTCACTCCGCCACCACCGGTCCGCCGCCGCCGATCCAGCGGCTCATGTCGGGGGTGTCGGAAACCTTCCACGGCACGCCCTGGCGCGTGAGGAACAGCCTTTCCATCTCGCTGCGGTTGAACGGGCGCGAGCCGAGGCGGCCGAAGACCGCGATCTGGCCGCCAGTCTCGTCGACCGCGCGGTCGCGGTCGAGGCCCTTGGACATGGCGAGCGCGGGCGAGGGCGTGCGAGCCCACGCGATCAGCTCGGGGACGGGCGCGGGGCTGAACCCGTAGAAGTTCGGCTGGCTGTCGGGGCTGGTGAGCTGGAGCACTTTCACCCCCGCGCGCCCGTCTGCGACGTAGGCGAACAGCGAGGCGTTGGTCGAGGCGACGACCACGTCCTCGACATCGGTCATCCGCCCGCCGAACGTCTCCCTGGCGAAGATCGACGGCCGCGCGGGGTTGGTTATGTCGACGATCACCAGGCCTTCGCGCTTCGCCGCGACGTAGGCATACGTGCGCGCGAGGTAGAGCCGGCGGGCGTCGGCGAGCGGCACCGTGCCTTCGGGCACCGCGGCCGGCCGGCGCAAGTCCGTGATGTCGAACAGCTTCACGCCCTCGCGGTCGGTGACCCACAGGTAGCGGAACTGCACCGCGCTCGCGCGCGCGTCCTCGAGCGGCAGTACCGAGGCGAGCTGCGGCTTCAGCGGGTCTTTGAGATCGACCACGGCAAGCCCGCGCGCAGCCACGATGTAGGCCACCTCGCCCGCCAGCACGATGTGCCGCGCGCCGGCGAGGACACCGTCAGGGTTCCAGGTCACGCTGCGCTCGAGCTTGTTGTTGCGCAGTTCGCCATCGGCCAGGGTATCGACGTTGACGAGGATCAGCCCTTCCTCCGCGTCGGTCACCGCCGCGTAGCTGTAGATCGGCAGGAACGGCTGCTCCTGGTTCATCGCCCGCAATTCGGGCGTGCTGCGGGTGGGGGCGATCGGCTGGTTGGTCGGCAGCGCCATGCAGGTCGCGTTTCTCGATTTCACGTGCGTGTCGTGCCCCAGCGGCGAGAACGGCGCGGTCGTGATGCGCTCGGAGAAGCCCTTGTTGGCGATCGCCGCGACATCGTAGACGCGGAAACCCCCGCGCCCCTCGGCAACAAAGATGTATTCGCCGCGCAGCTGCAGGCAGCCGACCCGGTCGCGGGTGCCTTCGACCACGTTGGCGAACCGCTCGGAAGCGTTGGTCTCGCCTGACAGCTTGCCGTCGAACGTCGCCCCGCGGGTCCAGTCCCTGAGCTCGCGCCCATGGCCTTCGACGAACTGGCGGTAGAAATCGGGATAGGCGTATTTGTGGAGGTACGAGCCGAGCACCGCCTGCGGCTCCTCCCACTCGGTCACCCGGGTCGCCTGGAACCCGCCCTCGAGCCCGGTCCAGGCGTTGAGGCCCATGAAGTTGACGTAGTTGGTGCCGAGCAGCAGCAGCTGGGCCATGATCGCGTTGTTGTCGTCGTTCTGCGACAGGTGGCAGTCCGAGCAGGTCTTGGTCTCGGTGGTGCGCACGGTGTGCGGAAAGTGCGGCGCGAACGCCTGGCTCGAAAAGCCGATCGCGCTGATCGGCGGCTGCTGGATGTAGATCCGCTCGCGGTTGATGTTGGTGGAGGAGAGCACGAGCGCCGAGCTCGAGCGGACCGGTGCGACCTGGTTTCCCTTGGTGGTCTGGTGCCTGCCCAGCTGGAACATCTCGTCGCGCGCGACCTGCGGGTTGTAGGTGGCGAAGTTGCGCGTGGTCTCGCCTTCGAAGTGGTGCTCCTCGGTCTTCCAGTTGGCCTCAATCGGCAGGTGGCAGCCGCCGCAGCTCGTGGTCCACGATAGATGGCAGGTGAAGCACGCCATCTCCGGATCGCGATGCGCGCGCTGGTCGGGCGCGATGCCGCTGCCGAAGGCGAAGTTCCCGTCCTCCGCGCCCGAGCGGCTCATCAGCTTGGCGCGGGCGGCCCTGGCGTTGAATCGGGGACTGGCGGGATCGACCGTGTCCTTGACCAGGCTCACCCGCCATTCGAGTTCGGGGTCGACGATCGAGCGCTGGATCAGTTGCCGGCGGCCGAGGCTGTCCTCGCTCCATTCGAAGCGCCGCTGCCCGTCGGGGTTGCGCAGCAGCGCGAGGTTGTTGCCCCGGGGCGGGGCCGCAGGCCCGCTGGTGAGCAGCGTGGGGTAGGCATCGGCGGTGCCGTGGCAGTCCTTGCAGGCGATCTCGATCGCATTCGCCACCTCGCCGTAGATCAGGCCGTTGCCGTGGCTGTCCTGCGCGAAGTGGCAATCGGCGCACTGCATGCCTTTCTCGGCGTGGATGTCCATCAGGTGCACGGTCTTGCCGGGGTTGACGCCGACGGGGACGAACTTGTCCTCACCCTCGCGGCGCCACTTCTCGGGGTCGTCGTTGGGGACGATGTTGCCGTCCTTGTCGAGCAGGTTGCCTTGCCGGTCGCGCTTGAACACCCCGCGGAAGTTCCACCCGTGGCCGTGATAGTCGGCGAACTGGGTGTGCTTCAGGTTCGGGTTGAGGTCGTAGACGTTGCGCAGGAAATCGATGTCACCCCACTTCCCGCGCGGCGCGGCGCCTTCGGGGTTGCGCTTGGCGACCGCGCGCACTTCGGCCGCGGTCGGGTATTTCTGCTGCTCGGGCCACATCGCCGGGGCGTCGGCCTCGTAGTCCCACATCGTGTAGCCGAGGAACGAATTGAGGAAGATGTTCGGCTGGTGCATGTGGCAGTTCATGCACTGCGCGGTCGGGATCGAGCGCGTGAACACGTGCTGGAGCGGGTGGCCTTTTTCTCTCTCGCTATCGCTGCGCTGCTCGGGCGCGTCGTCCGCCTCGTGCTCGGTGAGCTCGTGCCCGTCCTTGAGCGCGCCGTGCTTGGATTCGCCGTCGACCTTGTCGGCGATCGTCGGGTCGGCGGTGATCGTCTGCCCGTCGCGCCCGTATTGGGCATACGTCAGCGAGTGGCGCGGCTCGCGGTCGTTGGCATAGACCACGTGGCAGCTTGCGCAGCCCGAATGGCGATAGTCGCCCGGCTGGTCGTTGGTGCCCATGAACCAGGTGAACGGATCGTTCAAACGGGTCTTGTGAATGTTGAGCACCGGGATCGCCACGCGCAGGCCGGTCCCCGGGCCGCGGTTCGATTGCTTGAGGTCGGGGCGGCCGGGCTCCTCCAGGCGCTGGATCGACCCGCTCGGGTTGGGCAGGCCGATTTCGGGGAAGATCGGGCTGATCGTGCGCCCGCCGCGCTCGAACACGCGAAACACGTCGCCCGGCGGGATCACGTGCCAGGTCGGCAGCGGATAGAGCGCGGCGAGCGCGCCGCGCGCCTTCTGGCGTTCGGTCACCGTGCCCGGCGGGTCGCCGGGGCTGACGATCTTGGCGGGCTCGCCCTCGCGGGTGTACGCTTCGCCGAAAATGTAGCTTTTGAACGGCGCAATGCCGTTGTTGTAGGCGGCACCGCCCCACAGCATCGATCCGGTTGCCATCAGGCTGCGCTCGGCGGCCTCGATCACCGGCAGGTGGCACGCCCCGCACGCCTCGCGCGCGACGCGGTAGTCGCTCGGGTTGACGAAGCGGACGAACTCGGGCGCCTCGCGGTTCAACAGCGCATAGCTCGCCCTGGGGTTGGCCGACGAGGGGAAGTGCCAGCTTTCCGGATACGTCGGCAGCACGTGTGCGGCATCGCGCGCGGCCACGTAGGCCGGATCGTCGCGGGCGAGCTGCGGGTTGCCGGTCACCGCCGCGTCGCCGCCGTGGCAGTCGGTGCAGCCGAGCCGCACCGCCGGGCTCGCGTGCATCGTCGGCGCGTCGCTGGCGACGTGGCAGGTGGTGCAGCCCTCGCTTTTGGCGGCCATCTCCGCGAGCGTTTGAGTGAGCGGGGCAGCCGGGTAGACCGGGTAGGTCCGCGCGACGGGTTTCTCTCCCTCCGCCGCGAAGGCGATCGAGTTGATGAGCAGGAAAAGAGCGAGGGCAAACAAGCAAGAGCCGGTGCGACCTGTCCCCCTCCCGCTTGCGGGAGGGGTTAGGGGTGGGC
>JBHWTG010000222.1:0-3871 GCA_043427735.1 Tsuneonella sp.
ATGTGCGCTCGCGGTCTATCCGGTGACCGAAACCGATCCCGCGAGCTATCAGCGGGCGACCGCGCTGTTCGTCCGCAGCCTGGCCGACGCGAAGGCCCCCGCGGCCCGTCTCGATCTCGGCGGATCGGCCGCCAGCCCCGCGTTCGGCGACGACGGCTGGCTCTATTTCCTGTCGGACCGTGGCGCGGGCGAGACCGACCAGGTGTGGCGCGCGCGGGTTGCCGCCGACGGCACGGCCAGCGAGGTCGCGCAGGTCACCGCGCTGAAGTCGGCAGTGTCGGGCTTTTTGCTGGCCCCCGGCGGCACCCGGTTGGCGGTATGGGGCGATGTCGCGCGCAGCTGTGCCACCTTCGGCTGCGATGCCAAGCCCGCGCACCTGCAGGGGCCGGGCACCGGGCGGCTGTACGACGGCGAAGCGGGCTTTGTGCGGCACTGGGACGCGTGGGAGACCCCGGGCGTCCACAGCCGGGCGTTCGCCTTTCCTCTCTCCGGCGGCAAAGCAGTCGGCGATGGCATTCCGCTCGACGGCCCGCCGGGGAAGGACGCGCTGGTCGGCGACACGCCGATCAAGCCGTTCGGCGGCAGCGAGGACCTGGCCTGGGCGGCAGACGGGCAGGCGATCTACTTCGCGGCGCGCCGGGCGGACCGCGACGAGCCGCGCTCGACCAACATCGACGTATGGGTGAGCGACCTGTCGGGGCGGGCGCCGCGCAACCTGACCGACGACAACGACGCGACCGACACCCTTCCCGCCCCCTCGCCCGACGGCAAGTGGCTCGCGTGGGCGGCGATGGCGCGGCCCGGCTACGAGGCCGACAAGCTAACGGTGATGCTGAAGGATCTGGCCACCGGCCGCGTCCGCCCGCTCACCGCCGACTGGGACCGCTCGGTCGGCTCGCTCGCGTGGACCCCGGATTCGAAATGGCTCGTCGCCACCGCGCAGGACGTGCTCGATACGCCGGCGTTCCGGATCGATCCCGCGAGCGGCCGGGTCGAGCGGCTCGACCTGATGGCCGGGAGCGAAGCGCACATCGCCAATGTCGTGCCGCTGACCGGCGGCGATCTAGTGTTCACCCGCGATTCGATCGGCGCGCCGAGCGAGCTGTATCTCGCGCGCAACTGGAACCAGGCCGTGCCGCTGACCGACGCGGCGACCTCGCTGCTCGGCAGGCGCGCGCCGATCGTCACCCGCCGGTTCAGCTTCAAGGGGGCCGACGGCGCGACCGTGTGGGGCCAGATCACCAAGCTCGATCGGCCGATGGGCCGGGCGGCGGACTCGAAGATGCCCGCAATTCTCTACGTCCACGGCGGGCCGCAGGGTTCGTTCAACGATGCCTGGTCCAACCGGTGGAACCCGCGGGTGGTGGCGAGCCAGGGCTATGCGGTGATCTCGGTCGATTTCCACGGCAGCACGGGATACGGCCAGGCATTCACCGACAGCATCACCAACGACTGGGGCGGCAAGCCGCTCGAGGACCTGCAGAAGGGGCTCGCCGCCGCGCTCGCGCTCGACAAGCAGATCGACGGCGACCGCGCCTGCGCGATGGGCGCGAGCTACGGCGGGTACATGATGAACTGGATCGCCGGCCGCTGGCCCGACCGGTTCCGCTGCCTGGTCAATCACAACGGCGTGTTCGACCAGCGAATGATGGCTTTCTCGACCGAAGAGAAGTGGTTTGTCGAGTGGGAGCACGGCGGCAAGACCTACCCCCAGGACCCGGCCGCCTACGAGCGCTGGAACCCGGTCAATCACGTTGCCAACTGGAAGACCCCGATGCTGGTGGTCATCGGCGAGAACGACTTCCGCATTCCCTATCCGCAGGGGCTGGCGGCGTTCTCGGCGCTGCAGATGAACAATGTCCCGGCCCAGCTGCTGGTGTTCCCGGACGAGAACCACTGGGTGCTCAAGGCGAGGAATTCGCTGCAGTGGCACGAGACCGTGTTCGCCTGGCTCGATCGCTGGCTGAAGCCGGGCAAGTGAGCGGCCCGGCGGAGCTGGTCAAGGCGCGCGCGGCGCTCGCCAAGATCGGCGGCGAGCGGGTCCAGCGGCAGATTTTTCTGTGCGCGATGTCGGATAAGCAGGCCTGCTGCACCCGCGCCGAAGGCGAGCGCGCGTGGAATTATCTCAAGCGGCGGCTGAAGGAACTGGGCCTTGTCGGGCGGACGGTCCAGCGGACCAAGGCCGATTGCCTGCAGATCTGCGCGAGCGGGCCGATCGCGGTCGTCTGGCCCGAGCGCATCTGGTATCACTCGTGCGACGAGGCGGGCCTCGAGAAGATCATCCAGCAGCACCTGATCGGCGGGGAGCCGGTCGAGGAGCTGCGGCTGCGCGAAGGTCTCGCCGCGGTAGCCCCCGAAGGGATCGAAGACTGATCCGCAGCGCCCGATGCCGGCGCGCTGGCAATCCGCGCGGGTTCGTGGCATCCTCTCCGCCCACCTCAGAAAAGGGAGAGTCCGATGGACATCGCCCGACTGGTCGCCAACCGCGCCGGCAACGAAGTGATCACCTGCGGCGTCGACACGCCGATGCGCGAGGCCCTGGGCATCCTCGCCAACCGGCGCATCGGCGCGCTGCCGGTTATGTCCGGCGGCGAGGTCGCCGGCATCTTCTCCGAGCGTGACGTGATCTACTGCCTCGAGCGCGAAGGCGAGGCGAGCCTCGACAAACCGGTCGGCGAGGTGATGACCGCGCCGCCGATCACTGTCGAGCCCAAGACCCGAATCGACGACGCGCTCGAGCTGATGACCCGCCGGCGCATCCGCCACCTGCCGGTGGTCGAAAACGGCACGATGTGCGCGTTCATCTCGATCGGCGACCTGGTGAAGGCGCAGATCGACGGGCTGGCGCAGGAGGCCCTGGCCATGCGCACTTACATCCAGAGCGCTTGAGCGGCGGCCCGCCCGTCCCTACATCGCGCGCATGGCCGAGCAGCTGACCCTGACCGAAAGCGCCGCCCGCCGGATCGCCGCGATCGCCGCGAAGCAGGCGAGGCCGGCGATCCTGCGCCTGGCGGTCGAAGGCGGCGGCTGCTCGGGCTTTCAGTACAGGTTCGACCTAGCCGATACCGCCGAAAGCGACGATGCGGTAAGCGAGACCGACGGCGTCAAGCTGGTGGTCGATCCGGTCAGCCTCGATCTGATCGCCGGCAGCACGGTCGATTTCGTCGAATCGCTCGGCGGCGCGGCGTTCAAGGTCAGCAATCCGCAGGCCGCCGCGGGTTGCGGTTGCGGTTCCAGCTTCGGCCTCTAGAGGCCGCCGAATGCGGATTGCATCCTTCAACATCAACGGCATGAAGGCGCGGCTTCCTCGCCTGATCGAGTGGCTCGAGGAAACCCGGCCGACGGTCGCCTGCCTGCAGGAGATCAAGAGCCAGGACGAGGGCTTCCCGGCCACCGAGTTCGAGAAAATAGGCTACCGCGCGATCTGGCACGGGCAGAAGGGATTCAACGGCGTTGCCATCCTCGCCGACGGGGTCGAGCCGGTCGAGGCCCAGCGCACCCTCCCCGGCGATCCAGACGACGAGCACGCGCGCTACATCGAGGCGGACGTCGGCGGCGTGCGCATCGCGTGCATCTATTTGCCCAACGGCAACCCTGTGCCGGGGCCCAAATTCGACTACAAGCTCGGCTGGATGCGGCGGCTGCGCACCCGCATGCAGCAGTTATGGGAGCTCGAGCGTCCCGTGGCAGTGGTCGGCGATTTCAACGTCATCCCCGAGGACAAGGACGTCTGGTCGCCCGCGGCGATGGCAGCCGATGCGCTGATGCAGCCCGAATCGCGCGACGCCTACGCGCGGCTGCTCGGCGATGGCTGGACCGACGCGCTCGATTGCCTGAACCCCCGCGGCGGGGTCTTCACCTTCTGGGACCC
>JBHWTG010000223.1:0-4287 GCA_043427735.1 Tsuneonella sp.
GGCGCCCCTGTCCCCGGTTTCCACAGGGCCAACAGACTCCTTCATCTTCTTAAGAATCTCATTGGATTGGAATAAGACCCGATGCCCGGCTTGCTTCTCGACACGTTGCGCGGGGTTCGACGCGAGCAGGTGCCGCTATGGCTGATGCGCCAGGCCGGGCGCTATCTCCCGGAGTATCGCGAGCTGCGCGCCGAGAAGGGCGGGTTTCTCGAGCTCGTTTACGATACCGGGGCCGCGGCCGAGGTCACGCTGCAGCCGATCCGCCGCTTCGGGTTCCACGGCGCGATCCTGTTCTCCGACATCCTGATCGTGCCCTACGCGATGGGGCAGGACCTGACGTTTCTCGCCGGCGAGGGGCCGCACCTGTCCCCCCGGCTGGCCGATCATGCTCTGGAGGCGCTCCTGAGCGTTCCTCAGCGCCTCGAGCCGATCTACCGCACGGTGGAGGGGGTGCGGGCACAGCTCGGCCCCGAGACGACGCTGCTGGGCTTTGCGGGCAGTCCGTGGACCGTGGCCACCTACATGGTGCACGGCGAAGGCTCGAAGGACCACCACGCTGCGCGCGAGCTCGCCTACCGCGACCCGCAGGCGTTCGGCGCAATCGTCGAGGCGATCGGCGAGGTGACGGTCGACTATCTCGTCGGCCAGATCGCCGCAGGCGCGGAAGCGGTCCAGCTGTTCGATTCGTGGGCCGGCAGCCTCGCGCCCGACGAGTTCGAACGCTGGGTGATCGCCCCCAATGCCCGAATCGCTGCCGCAGTTCAGGCGCGGTGCCCCGGGGTGCCGGTGATCGGCTTCCCCAAGGGGGCCGGGGCGAAGCTCGCCGCTTACGCCCGCGAGACCGGCGTGGACGCCGTGGGGGTGGACGAGACGATCGATCCCGCCTGGGCCGCGCGCGAGCTGCCCCACGGGATGCCGGTGCAGGGCAACCTCGATCCGCTGCTGCTGCTCGCCGGCGGGCCGCGGCTGGTCGAACGCACGCAGGAAATCCTGCGCGCTTTCGCGGGAAGGCCGCACGTGTTCAACCTCGGCCACGGGATCGGCCAGCACACCCCGATCGCCCACGTCGAGCTCTTGCGCGACACGGTGCGCGCATGGCGGGGGTGACGCGGCCGGGGCGCCGCCCTACATCGCGGCCATGGAATCGGCGCTGGCGATGACCTACCTCTGGCTCAAGGCCGGCCATGTGATCTTCGTGATCTTCTGGATGGCGGGCCTGTTCATGCTCCCGCGCTATCTCGTCTATCATCAGGAAGCTGTACCGGGCTCGCCCGAGGAAGCGCTGTGGATCGATCGCGAGCGCAAGCTGCTCCGGATTATCCTCGCCCCGTCGATCGTAGTCGTGTGGCTGCTCGGCATCGTGCTCGCGACGATCACAGATCAATGGGGCGAGGGCTGGCTCCACGCCAAGCTGCTGCTCGTAGTGCTGCTGTCGGGCTATCACGGGTGGATGGCGAGCTACGCCCGCAAACTCGCGCATGGGCAGAGGGCGCTGACCGGCCGGCAGCTGCGCCTGGCGAACGAGGTGCCGGGCATCGCCGCGGCCTTGATCGTCATCCTGGTGATCGTCCGGCCATTCTAGGCCCCGGCCCGACTGCGACGAACCGAGCCTCGGCTCGATTGACGGCGGCACGAGCGGGGCTTAATCCCCGCGGCACAACCGGCTTTCTCCGGCTCTCCTCGCACGAGACCGGGTCGCGCTTTCCCCAAGCCCTTCACGACCGGCCGGCCGCTTCCAGGCAACGGATATACGATCATGCATCTGAAAGAACTCAAGAAAAAGACCCCGGCCGACCTCGTCGAGATGGCCGAGGATCTGGGCGTCGAAGGCGCCAGCACGATGCGCCGGCAGGACTTGATGTTCTGCATCCTGCGCGAGCTTGCCGAGGACGAGGAGTACAACGACCAGATCATGGGCGTCGGCACGATCGAGGTGCTGCAAGACGGATTCGGCTTCCTGCGCAGCCCCGAGGCGAACTATCTCGCCGGGCCCGACGACATCTACGTGAGCCCCAATCAGGTCCGCAAATGGGGCCTGAGGACCGGCGATACGGTCGAGGGCGAGATCCGCGCACCCAAGGAAGGCGAGCGCTATTTCGCGCTGACGACGCTCAAGACTGTCAATTTCGACGATCCCGAGGCGGTCCGCCACCGGACCAATTTCGACAACCTGACCCCGCTTTACCCGGACGAGAAGCTGTCGCTCGACACACTCGATCCGACGGTGAAGGACAAGAGCGCGCGGGTGATCGACATCATCAGCCCCCAGGGCAAGGGCCAGCGCGCGCTGATCGTCGCGCCGCCGCGCACGGGCAAGACCGTGCTCCTGCAGAACATTGCCAAGGCGATCACCGACAACCACCCCGAAGTGTTCCTCATCGTTCTGCTCGTCGACGAGCGGCCCGAGGAAGTCACCGACATGCAGCGCAGCGTGAAGGGCGAGGTGATCTCCTCGACCTTCGACGAGCCGGCGACGCGCCACGTCCAGGTGGCCGAGATGGTGATCGAGAAGGCCAAGCGGCTGGTCGAGCACAAGAAGGACGTGGTGATCCTGCTCGATTCGATCACCCGCCTGGGCCGCGCCTACAACACCGTGGTGCCCTCGAGCGGCAAGGTGCTGACCGGCGGTGTCGACGCCAACGCGCTGCAGCGCCCGAAGCGGTTCTTCGGCGCGGCGCGCAACATCGAGGAAGGCGGTTCGCTGTCCATCATCGCCACTGCGCTGATCGACACCGGCAGCCGGATGGACGAGGTCATCTTCGAAGAGTTCAAGGGCACCGGCAACTCCGAGATCGTGCTCGACCGCAAGGTTGCCGACAAGCGCATCTTCCCCGCGCTCGATGTCGGCAAAAGCGGCACGCGCAAGGAGGAGCTGCTGGTCGAGAAGGACAAGCTCTCCAAGATGTGGGTGCTGCGGCGCATCCTCATGCAGATGGGCACCGTCGACGCGATGGAATTCCTGCTCGACAAGATGAAGGATTCCAAGACCAACGAGGACTTCTTCGCGACGATGAACCAGTAGCCGCCAGGCGCCAGCGGGATGCTTGGCCGCGCGCGACAAGTGGCAGGGAACGGCCGGTTTTGACCGGTTGTTAACGCGCGGCGTGCCACGCGGCGTCCCTGGAGGTCGCCATGCAGCATCTGCTCTACCACTCGTACGCCCGCGACGGCTTGCTCGCCGAGCAGGTCTTCAGCATCATCGAGACCTCGGCGCGTGACAACCCGGTGCGCGACCTGACCGGGTTCCTGATCTACGCGCAGGATCAGTTCCTCCAGTTCCTCGAGGGTCCCGCCGAATCGCTCGACCTGTTGCTCAGCGATCTCAAGGCCGACCGCCGGCACCGCGATCTCGAGATCCTCTACCGCGGCGAAGCGGCCGGGCGCCTGCTCCCCGGCTGGCGCATGCAGCGGGTCGACTTCCGGCCCGGGCGGATAGCCGAGATGATTGCCGGGCTCGCCGACAGAGGCATCCCCCGGCGCGTCCTGGTGCATGTCGAGGCTGCGCTCGGCCCGAAGCGCGCCGCAGCCTGATCGGCTCTCCCGGCCACCGCGAGTGCGTTGACAGGCGCGCGGCGGGCAGCGCAAGGGCCGCACCGCCGCAGGGCGGGAATTTCGATGCGCCGGTTCGTCTATATCAGCACCGCCAACAACCTTGCAGAAGCCGATGTCGACGCGATCGTGGCAACTGCCCAGCGCAACAATGCAGCCAAGGGGCTGACCGGTTTCCTCTATTACAACGGGCGTAACTTCCTACAGATGCTCGAAGGGCCCGAGGCGGCGCTGCGCAGCACGATCGCCACGCTGGCGCGCGACCCGCGCCACGCCGGAATGCTCAAACTCGTCGACGAACCGGTCGCCCGGCGCAGTTGCCCGGACTGGCAGATGCGCCGGTTGCGGCTGACCGATGGAAGCGCACGACGGCGAGAGACGCTGGCGGAAGAGCTGCCGGAGGGCCTGCCCCCGGTTGTACGCGAGCTGGTGGTGAACTTCGCGGTGCTCAACTAGGCCGCGGTCTCGCTCCGCTGACGCTGGAGCTGGGCGGCCATTGTCTCCCACACTTTGTTGATTGCCTTCAGCGGGCGAATCATCACCTTGAAATCCCGGATCATCCCGGCATCGTCGAACGTGATGATGTCGACGCCGTTGACGTGCACCCCATCGAGCTCGGTGACGAACTCGAGCAGGGCGTGCGGGCCCTCGCTGAATTCGCGGACGTAGCGGAACGCGTCGGTGTTGAGCACCACCCCCGCCGCCGCGAGATAGGCGACCACCAGCGCGCGTCCACAG